>CADBME010000309.1 GCA_902795715.1 uncultured Lachnospiraceae bacterium
AAGTTAAATCAATAGTTAAGAAAAGTCAATACTTTAAAGCAAAAAAGTGACTCCCAAAAATATGGGAGTCACCGATAGTTCTTTTAATAAAAAAGCGTCACCTAGCGGTAGAAATCATTCTCCGCTTTCTGAAGCATCTTGGCCTCCTGGATCTTGTCATTGACATCCACGAGGAACTGATGGTTTGTCGGGTCCGATATGAACTCAAGGAAGTCTGACGCTTCCTTATTCTTGAGTTTCTGGATCTTGGTCAGGTATTCAAAGATCTCTTCGTGAGTCTTTCCTTCATTATGAAATCTGTCAACGATATCAAACAGAACCATAAATCGGCGCATTCTCACCCTGGTATTTATCTGATGCAGTTCAAACAAGATGGAAACAATAAAGATAACAGCCGCTATCCCGAGGCCCATGAATACCGCCCCACGAAGATTAAGCCCTGACTTTAGATAAAGGACTCCGGCGGTAACACCTGATATTGAGAAAATCATCAAGGAAGCTAATATAATTATCAGCCTTGCCCTATTTCTGGCCTTCCGGGTAAGCTCCATGAAGCGAACAGCCAGACCAAACACTACGTAAAAGACCAGTGCGAAGGCAATCCCCACATACGCTAATTTGAGCATTGAGTCATCCCCCTATGAATTAATTGTAACAACGTTATTGCACCAATGCAACGAAAGTTATACCGTACATTAATTAACGATAAAACGCCACAGTCCAAATCGGGTCTGAACTGTGGCGTCTTAAATGCTTGGCAGCATTGGTTTACAAATATTCAATTGCACGGAACTCGTCAAACTGAGGATCCTCAACGAAATCCTGGATCAGATTCAGTGGTGTAAGGCCTATGGCCTCGTGATGGATCTGCTGCTTGATGACCATCTTCTCGTAGTTGGAGAGCTTCGAATATTCGGGATGGCTCTTCTCATACTTCTCATTAAGCTGGTCAAATAAATTGTACTCCGGATCACCCCATGCTAATACTTCGGCTGTCTTCAGGTTTGGTTTGAACGGAGAATATTGCAGCTGGTTAGACATAATCAGATGCTCCTTTCTCATGTTGCAACGCTTGTCATAGATACCCGAAGGTTAAGATAACACCCCGTACGCAATATTATAGCACAAAGTTTAACAAAATTTAATAAATTGTCAGAAAAAATTTATAATTACTTTTTCGAACCGGATCATTGATCAACAATTAGCAATTAACACCATGTGCTCTGTTATATCCTGCACATACAGTGTTTGTATTTGTAATAAGGATATTCCATCCAATGAAAGCACCGACACCACAGAGCAGTATACCGAAGATCATCCAGAGAAGAACTGCTGATCCGCCTTCGTTGGTAGGTGCACCATATCTTGCACAGTTAACCTGAAGTCTGTTACCGAGCTTGTAGTACCATACGTATCCATAGATACCGCATGTTACCAATGTAAGAAGCAGGAACATCCAAAATCCCGGAGTCTCATCTCCATCGCCATCGCATGCTATGTTAACGTCCTGTATCAGCTGATAAATGAATATCCAGCTATAAATACCACATGTAACAATTGAAAGCAGAATGTAGATCAAAAGACTACGATCTGTTCTAAGTGGCATGAAATTAAAAGGACCTGAATATCCAAAGCCGTTACCTGCGCCTGCCTGATTTGCTCCTGCAAATCCTGCATTCTGCGCTGCAGAGTCAGCTGAAAATCCCTTGATATCGTCGTTTCCGGCTCCCTTTACCGGAGCTCCGCAATTATGGCAAAACTTTTCACCATCGTTAAGCTGTGTTCCACAATTTTCACAAAACATCCAAAAAAATCCTCCTTAACCTATATACACAACAAATCTAATTATAGGTAAGGAGGAGATTATTGTAAATATGAAGTTTTTATAAACTGTTCACATGGTATCTCTGTTGATGAACTTGTTGTGGAACTTGGAGTACATGATCTTCTGACTGCTGTAAAGACTATGATAGCCTGAAAATGTGTAGCTCAGAGCCACGGCCAGCAGATAATAGGGCATTCCTTTGAATCCAAAGAGCTCAAAGCAGATAAACAGAGATGAGATCGGACAGTTTGTTACTCCGCAGAACAAAGCCCCCATACCGATAGCTGCGCAGAGGGCCGGATCAAAGCCAAACAGCTGCGAGTACAGACAGCCAAAGGTCGCTCCGATATAGAGCGCCGGCACAATCTCGCCGCCTTTATAGCCGGCTCCCAGAGTCAGCGCCGTGAATATTATCTTAAGAAAGAATGCGAAATATGGTGCTTCGCCTTTTATTGCCATCTCAATGACATTCATTCCTGCGCCGTTGTAGTATCTTGTTCCCGAGAGGAATGTCAGTGCCACCACGATACATCCGCCCACAAATACTCTTATGTAAGGATTTGGCAGGAGTTTCTTGTAGGTCTTTCCCGAGAGCTTGAGGATATCACAAAAAATAACACTCACTATTGCGCACAGGATAGCCAATATACCTGTAGATATCGCATGATATGGTGTGAACTCCGGAACAATGTTGACTGCAAACTGCTCTCCCGTCGCTCCCAGAAGCTCACTTA
>CADBME010000310.1 GCA_902795715.1 uncultured Lachnospiraceae bacterium
GAAGGCAGCGATCTCTTCCTGCAGAATGTGACAAGCTATGCCAACAGAAATGGTGAGGAAGTTTACTTTGTCAATATGAGAGGGAAGCTGCCTGAGGGCGATCTCGAGGCAGTCTATGAAAAAGAGGATGACATTTACCATCTTCTCCTCCTACTCAAAGAAGAATTTACAGAAAGAAATAAACTTGTTAAAGAGTGGAAAGGGACTCATCCGGATATGGCTGATGACCCGGCGGCAGTATACTCTAATCTAAGAGACCAGCTTACTCCCATGTATATTCTGATCGATGACTTCAGTGATTTTCTGGACATTATATATAAAGACCATGATACCGGAGACTGGTATCCCATCATGGAACTCTTCTTTGAAAAGGGAGAAGGATTCGGAATCTGTTTCTTTGCCGGGATGGATGTGACAGGCAATCCTTCCGCAGCCTACACAACATCCTACAAGAACTTTACCAGGAAAAACCGGGGTATCCACATGGGCGGTCAGCTCAACCTGCAGAGACTCTTTCACTTTGATTTGCCCATATCAAAACAGACGGTACGTTTCCAGGACAATATCGGCTGTCTGATCGATGGAAATGAATCGCTGAGTATCTATATTCCCTGGGCGAAAGAAGAAGACCGCAAGTAGTAAATAAGAAGAGAAGGATAGAAAGCTTCTTGTTGGAGGTTGTTTTTGGATATCGTAATCTATGACCGGGATCAAAAACATAATAAAGACCTGGAAGATCTGTGCTTTCGCTATGCCTTCCGGGAAAATATAGACTGCGAGATCGTCGTAATCGAGGTCCCCATGGAGATGATAAACCATCTTAAGGAGACTGAATTGTCCGAGGTCATTATGGCAGGCATCAGGATGGCTGATGATCAGTTCCGGAATCTGAACAGGGCGGACAGACACTATATTGTCCTTATGGGGGAAACGCCTATGGAACTCATGCAGGCAGTCAGTCCGTCTTTTCGTCCGTCAGGTCTGCTGATCAAGCCGGTGGACAGGGATTCCTTAGAACAGCTGCTCCGGGAGTTTATCCTGGCCAAAAAAGAGGAAAAAGAGACAGAAGCATCCTTTGTTTTCCAGGTCCATTCCCAGGAATACAGGATTTCCCTGAATGATATTTTCTACTTTGAGAGCAGGAATAAAAAGATCTATGTGCGGACCAGGCATCAGGAATTCTCTTTTTATGATACTTTAGAACAGCTGGCAGAAAGACTGGGTGAGAATTTTGTCCGGGTCCATAAAAGCTTTCTGGTAAATCTGTCCAAAGTGACCATGATTCACTTTGCCAACCGGACGGTTCATTTCCCTGATGAGACATTTGTTCCTATATCAAGAACCTACAAAAGCAATCTGTCCAGAATCTGGAAGGAAAGAAATCAGGCTTGAAAGGAAGTGAGATTATGGGAGCATCCTATATTTTAACCAGGCAGGAACTGACAGCAGCTTCCCTGATCCGACGGGGTGAGAAAAACCATTTTTGGGACGCCGGAGAGGAAGAAGCTCTGGACAGGCTGATGCAAAAAGAATACCTGATCATGGACGGAGACACCTTTCTGCTTGACCCTTTAATGGAACTCTTTGCTTCCATTGTCGATGAACCCTGCAGTGAAATGACTTTTGAACAAGGCCGGCTCTACAGCGACGGAAAGGTCTGGCTGTGGATTCAGGAAGACCCCAGGAGACTGTCAGGGATTTTGCTTTATCCCTACCCCTCCCTTGCCAGCTGGTATGAAGAATGGGGAAGCACTTTGTCAAAAGAATACAATGAGATCAGAAAGGAACTGGATATCGATGGATAAAATACTGGTGGAGGTTTACTGCGGAGCTACCGATAAGACCTATGATTTCCTTCTTCCCGGATTGATGAAGGTGAAGGTGGCACGGAACAAGATCATGGAACAGATTGTCGCTTTCGAACAAAACGATAATCTCTTTGAAAAGTCTTCCATGATCCTCCTGGCCGATAAAGATGGAAGAGAAATATTAAACGAAGATTTCACCCTGGAACAGGCCGGAATCAGCGGCGGGAACAGGCTGATCATCATATAAATGGCCTGAAAAAAAGATTTTTATGTCGTTCATCCGAAAAATCGTGTCGTTTGTCAGTTTGGGAACGATTTATTTTCAGACATGATATCTTATGGTTACAAAAGATAAAGGAAAGGGGTGAGGCCATGGCAGAGAGAGTATTTCAATGGGACCGGGAAGACATCCGGGCCTGTTGCAACCGGCTAAAGAGGGAAAACAAAAATCTGGAAAAGAATCGAAGCGTGGTAGAAAATCTCCGGGAAGAGATCAGTGAAAAATGGCAGTCTGTTGCAAGTGAGATTTATCTGGAATCACTGGAAACAGATATTATCAATCTGGGATTCATCATAGAGGCTGTGGATGAACTAACCGATCTTCTTCGAAAGGTAAATAATAACGCTTACGGAGAGATGGAAAAAAAAGCAGCATCATGGACCAAACATACAGTTGCCGGTCTAAGGCATCTTTAGGAGGGAGGAGTCATGCATCTGCAAAAAGTTCTGGTAGATGGAGAGGGCCTGCGGGCAACCGCCGGAAAACTCCAGTCTATGGCAGAGAGTGTGGAAA
>CADBME010000311.1 GCA_902795715.1 uncultured Lachnospiraceae bacterium
CTCGATTCTGCTCTTTGGTGTATATGCATACTTACAGCCTTCATGCCTGTGCCAAAAGCAACCATGCACGAATATTGCCGTATTATATTTCGCCAGATAAAGATCAGGGTGGCCGGGGATATACGACACATTCTTTCTATATCTATAGCCGTTTGCAAAAAGAAGCTTACGAAAATATATCTCCGGCTGTGTGTCCCGGTTTTTAATCGCTGACATATTTTTGCTACGTTCTTCCGCTGTTTTGATATCAGCCATCAGATTCCTTCCATTTCTTTTACATATCCCACAAATCTCCCCAACGTCCAGATGCGATACTGTCTGTCTTTTGGATACGTTGAAATATAGGCTTTGGGAACAACCAGAATGACTTTTTCGGCAGCCATCTCATCCATCTGTGCAGCTGAAATACCCTGCTGCATAGTACAAAGATACTTGTTTTGATCTCTTAATCTATCTGCCTCATTAATAACCTGGCGCCATCTGTCTTTACAGGTAGTCTTTGCCGCAAGGGTACATAGGTTTTCTATGGAAAACAGTGGGTTATGATAGTCTTCAATAGACGGGAATATAAAATCAGGCTTTTTATTACCCTCTGTTATCCCCTGTGCCGTATAGCGAATACTATTACCGTCAAATATCGCGGCAAGATGGTGTTCCAGGCTTTTTCCTGCGCGGCTTTTTCGTCTATTTAGTACTTGATTCGCCAGAATAATGAAGTCGTCTACTGAATTGAATCCTTTCGAAATGATTTCACCATATCTGGCATGTTCCAAGGCCCGGAACAATTTATACTCTTCTTCAGTCCAGCTTAACAGGACCTTATCAGGATCGGTTATTATAAGATTATTATTACCATGTACATTATTATGAATGACACGAGCCGCAAGTGACATATCAAATGATGCAGGGAACAGCCCGGACAGTGTGGTGATAAAAGATTCAATCTCCTGCTTTTCCCTGATCTCTGGATCAACTCTATTGACTTCAATCAACCGATTTGTTTCAGCCGGGGTAATACCAAAAGTGTCCAGAAACTGCTCAATGTCTTCCTCTGTATTTAAAATGAATGCTTCGTAGTCTGTGTTTGTAAACTTACTCAGCACAAAAAGCGCCCCTGTATACTCTGGTCTGATAAATGGAAAATTCCTCCCGAATCTGGTAATTCTAAGCTCCCGTTTACTTTCATACCAAGTCAAAACGCTGTCTATATAAAAATCTGACTGCCAGCGTATTTTTACATCCCTTTTTAGTATATGGTTGTTCCTGATCTCTTCATCTGTGAACAACATATCACTGGATCGTCTTGAAACAAGAATTCCAACCTGATGTCCGCCAGTTTCACCGCTGTCGTTAGCAGACATGAATTTGCAATAAGCCGTTTTTGATTTCAATACCGAATCTACTGCCTTAAGTGAATATGATTCCATCTTTAGATGACCATCCTCTCATTTACAGGCAATGATACACTATCTAATTCCGTAAGTTTTTTGACTATAAGTTTGGCAACATCAGCCATGAGCGGGACTACAACGGAATGGCCGAATTGTTTATAAGCCTGTGTATCAGATACAACTATTTTAAAATCATCTGGGAATCCCTGCAGTCTTGCACATTCACGCGGCGTTAACCTTCTTGGATTCTTCCCTTTCTGAGCTATAAGTACTTCTGATCCATCTTTATAATACCTGGCACTTAACGTCCTGGATATTCCATCAGGATCAGCTATTCCATACCCAAACCCATTTCCTGCTGCCTTATGCTTCTCTGCGTAGTTCTGCAAATATGTCCACAAACTGTCCGAGAGCGTGTACCTGTTTTCCACAGTGGTTTCCAGAATATCAGACATGACAGGCTTGGGGTTAACCGGTGTAAGATTAAAAGTAAAATCAACATCTGTCCCATAACGTTTTCGGTCAAATCCGACTATCAGGATCCTTTCCCTGTGTTGAGGAACATAATTCTGTCCGTCCAGGACTGCATGAAAAACATCATAATCCAACTCATTTAGTGAATCGGTTATTATCTTAAATGTCCTTCCTTTATCATGGCTTTTGAGGTTCTTTACATTCTCAAGCATAAATGCTTTCGGACGTTTAGCCTGAAGAACCCTGCAAACATCAAAGAATAATGTCCCCTGAGTCTTGTCCTCAAAACCAGTAGCCCTGCCAAGGCTCTGTTTCTTTGAAACTCCTGCAATCGAGAATGGCTGGCAGGGAAAACCTGCAATAAGGATATCATGATCTGGAATAGATGCAGCATTGACCTTTGTAATATCCCCATCCGGCTGCTCACCAAAGTTTGCGAAATAAGTCTGTTGACTGTATTTGTTCCA
>CADBME010000312.1 GCA_902795715.1 uncultured Lachnospiraceae bacterium
GAATCTGATCCGGCGCAAGATCCCGGGAAAGGGCATCAAAATCAATGTTGGGATGGAACTGGGTCCTGTCCTGGCCGATATCCCGGAAGGTGGGAGCATAGAGGATCAGATGCTTTCCGCGAAAGTCGGGATGAGCCTGATAGATGGTCTCAGCCGTCTTCTCTTTCAAGGTCCGGTCATAGAAACGGTCGGTTCTGGGAACACCCAGAGCATGGACCTTATTGACCTCGATACTGAAGGCATCCGCATAGATTCCCCGGACTCCCCGCCCGCTGACACAGACCAGATTGTACTGGGCGTGAGTGGCGGCATCCACCTTGGCCGAAAGATTGGTTCCCCGCATGCCGAATTTCTTAAAGGCTCCACAGGCGTGCCATAGCTGGATCAGCCGCTGCTGAGGCCTGAGAGGTATGTAACGGACATATTTGAGGTAATCATCCGTGACGATAACCCGACTGGTCATAATCAGTTTCACCATCTGGTGGATGGCTGTGGAATCATGGGGAAGTCTGGCGGCAAAACACACTTTTTTGCATCCCTTCATCTGGTCATACAAGGCCAGGGCATTCCCCTCCAGACTCCCGTCTGACCGAATGGAAAGAAAGGCCACCTGGTCTTTGGGTCTGACATCTTTATACTGATCAATGTATTTTTGAATCTCTGCCTCTTCCGGGTCATCTTCTTTCAGACGCAGCAGCTTGAGAGAGGCTTTTCCCTCATTGGTCCGGACCTTGCTGTCCAGAAGGGAGGGAAGGGAATCATCCAGATAGTCTTCCAGATAAGCTTCCGATTCCTCAGACCGGATGAATTCGCGAAAGGCCTCCTCGCCTCCTCCGAAGATAACTTTTCTGTCGTATTTAAATCTATAGTAGCCGTTTTTATAAATATGAATTATGAAATCATCCATACCCTTCCGGTAGTAAGCGATGTTTTCTTTGAGGTATGCTGTCCGGAAGAACTTGTTAGCCAGCATACGATCCAGGACCAGGGCCGGGTTGTATTCATATCCGTTCACAAAAGAATCCGCCACAATACGGCTGTAGATCACAGGCTGCAGCGTTCCGTACTCCCCGTGATATACAACCTCCGAAAGAAAGTCCACATATCTTGCATTCATCAGTTTTGCCGCGTAGGAAAACATGGTAGCCGCATAGATAAAGTGTCGGTCAGCTACACAGACAAACTCGGTTTCCGTCTTCTCCACAGCCTTGATTATAAAGTCTTCTTCGCTTTGGCCCGGCCCATATTCTATATTTCCCTGACCAAAACCTGACTCTTCCACAACAGATTTCATGGACTCGGGAACCAGGATTCGGATAAAGATAAGATCCTGGTTGACCAGAGACAGGAGGCAGTTCAGGAAATCATCCCGGCTGTCCTTATCTCCGTAGAGGATGGCAGTAAAAACCATCTTTGCCCGGACCGATTCCCGATCCCGATCAAGATCCATAAGCGAATACATAGGGTAGGCATGGCTGATCATGGCAAAGGAAGACATATCCAGACGAGGGACACAATGGTGGATTTCATCCACGATCCGGTTGATGGTCCCCTGATCCAGTCTCCAGAACTGGGGGTAGAACTTGAGGAGAAGAACACGGATCTCCTTCCTCAGAATCTCGCTGATATAGGTCTGGGCATCCACCTCTTCCTGCGCGCTTGAATAATCGAACTCTTCCTCATTATCAACCGGTTCATCGGCATCAAATTTTTCATGGACCAAACCGGGAGAATAGTTTTTCTTATCGGTATTGATTTCTTCCAGGTCCCGCTTTTCAAGGCTCTTTGCCGCCAGATCCAATATGGTGCGGTGGGCGGTGATATAATCACCGACTTTGGATTCGGAAATAGTTGATGTGATGGATCCTCCATTGACCGAATCAAATTTGCGGTAATGGAAGACAATCTCATCAAGGCCGGCAATCTTTTCGGCCCAATAGAGAAAATCAAAAAGGAAAACCCCGTCCTCAGAATAAGATATGGGAGCAAAACGAATATGGTGTTTGTTGATTATCTCGGACCGGTAGAGCTTGTTGGTCATAATAAAAGTGTCCAGGATATTGAGATTAAACTTATCGATATCATCCATGACAACAAGCTGGTCGATGTGGTGAACCACTCTCGTTCTCACCTCATCAAAACAATCATACTTTGAGATGACCAGGTCGGCTCCCGTTTCCACCATGCGGTTATAGAGCATCTCAAGGGCATTTTTATCCATGATATCGTCGGAATCGAAGAAGAAATAGGACTGTCCCCTGGCCACATCAAGGGCCATATTCCTGGCAGAAGAAGGTCCTCCGTTCTCTTTGTCGATTACCTTAAAATTCTCATGGCGCGCCTCGTAATCCCTGAGAATTTCCAGGGTGTGGTCCGTCGATCCGTCATTGACGATGATTACCTCATATTCCGAAGAATCCATAGACTGATCGATCACACTCTCCAGAGCCTCCACCAGGAATTTTTCCGCATTGTAGGCAGGCATGATCACTGATACTTTAGGTGTATTATTCATAATCATCTCTCTCTTTTTTACTAGCTATTTCAGGAAAATATGTTTAAATCATGATTCATAAGGATCATTTCCCAGAGCAAGGGCTTCAATAAAAGCCGCCACCCTTTCAGAGGCTTTTCCATCCAGAAGGTCAAAACTCTCCCGACAGAAAGGTTGAACTTTTTCATAGTCAAAGTCATTTTCAATTATAGCCTTTATCAGTTCTTCCTGGGTGTAGACAATCTTTCCCGGAACCCGGGTCTCATATTCAAAATAGAATCCTCTGTTATGAATATATTTTTCCAGATCATAGGCATAGAACAACATGGGAATACCCAGCAAAGATGCATCATAGATAATAGAGGAATAATCCGTAATCAAAACATCTGCAGCAAGCAGAAGCTCATCAATCTCCGGCAGAGAAGACAGGTCAAGAATCCTGTCCTGCAAAGTCTTTTTGATGGAATATTCCATGCTTACATAAGGATGATGGCGAATAATAAGAACATAATCCCCCGGCAGACGTTCCATCAGTTTATTGGGATCAAAACGATCTTCATCATAATAGGCGTCCACTTTCCCTTTACCCCGGAAAGTGGGAGCAAAGAGAATGACCTTTTTCCCCTCGAGCACAGGATACTCTTCATAGAGTTTTTTAAGGCAGTTTTCTTTTTCCTTGTCATCAAGATAAAGATCTGTCCTTGGAACACCGGAGGCTACTACTTTTTTCTCCGATATGGCAAAACCCTCAGCATAATACTTAGCGTCTTTTTTAGAGGAAACAAAACAGTATCGGTAATCCCTGTGCCCCCTGCTTTTCTGCTTGGGGCCCCCACTCTTTCCGATTCTGGAAAATCCCGATATCTTAAAGGCTCCGCAGGAGTTCCAGATCTGGATGACCATGGTTTCCTGAGAAATGATAAATCTTCTAATATAAGGAGAATAATCATCCAGGAGAATCATTTTTGCTTTTCCGCATTTCCATGATACAGAAAAGACCTGCCATGGGCTCAACTGGCTGAACAAAACAGGATTGAGCCAGACATCCAATTTCAATTGAGGGTTCTTCTTCAGATATGGATAAATAAATCTGAAATTACCCGTCATATCCGCTCTGCGGCTGGACAGGAAAAGAATACTTTTCTTATTCCTGTGAAAAGCATTGGAGGTTCTGAATATCATCATGGAAATACTGTTCTTCACATCTTCCGGATTTCTTTTTCTGCAGAAGCTTAAATACCGCTTCATGACATATCGGGCAAACTTGCCTGCAAAGCCGTATTTTCCAAGCTGACTGTCCTTTTTTTCCGTCGGCAGAAAAATAACAGCAAGAGAATCTATACAGAACCAGGGAAGAAAACAGAGCCCAAACAGTGCGTTAAAAAAACGCAGTATCCAGGCCAGGAGGACCTGGACCCTTCCCGGTTGAACGAAGGGCGCAATGGTAATGGGTTCTTCCAGCCTGATGCGAATTTCCCTGTCATCATATTCGTAGGATCCGGGATTGTTTGTCCCGACCGGATCCTCCTCCACATCTTCTTCTTCCTCCGGAGCATCCGCACCCTCATCTTCTGCATTCTGAACAGAAAAGTCCATCTTTCGCAGATTCATTTCAAAGGGAGCAGATTCGTATAATTGTCCGTCAAAAACGATATCAAAATGAAGACGGCATTCTTCCCAGCTTCCATACCAGAAAAGGGACCGGAGGGAATAATTATATCTGGCTTTGGCCACCCACAGGCTATTGTCCTCCTGACCCGACTGGGGGAGAAAGGACTTGCAGGGCAAGACCATCCGCCGATCATCATAATCGTTTCTGAATACAAGTTCGATGCGGGGAGGTCTGGCAGAGGGTCTGACCATCCGGCATTGAACTTCTACCCCAACGGTTACCCTTTGATTTTTTAGAGAAAACTCTCGGACTATCAGTTTTACACTCATTATACTATATCCTCAATCCTTGCTGTTATTTTTTTCAGCAGCTTTTTCCAGGATAAAATCTGCGATTCGTTTGGATGCTTTTCCATCTCTTAAGTCAAAATTCTTCCTGCAGAATTCTTCCACCTTCTCATGTTCAAAATCCTGGTCAAGAATGGATTGGACCAGTTCTTCCTGTGTGAAGACGATCTTGCCCGGAACCGTGATCTCATACTCAAAATAAAAATCCCGATCAGAGATATAGTCTTCCAGGTCATAGGCATAAAAGATCATGGGGATGTTTAAGAGGGAAGCCTCATAGATTACGGAGGAATAGTCCGTAATCAGGAGATCTGTGATAAAGAGAAGATCATTGATCTCCGACTCCGCTGAAAAATCAAATATTCTTTTTTTGTATTTTTTAGCAATCTTATGTTTGAACTTTTTCTGTGTGACAAAGGGATGATGCTTTATGATCAAAACATATTCTTCCGGAAGGCTGGCTATGACTTTATTGGGATCAAACTTATCCATGTCATAGTAGGCAGTATCCTTTATGGTTCCCCGGAAGGTGGGGGCAAACAAGATGACCTTCTTGCCCTTCAGATCAGGCCAGGAAGAATAAATCTCCTCTCTCTTTGTCTTTCGGACCTCTTCGTCAAAAAACATATCGGTTCTGGGAACCCCGTAGGGGAGGACCTTCTCCTCGGCAATACCGAAACCTTCCGCATAGTATTTTGCAATATTGGCGGAGGATACAAAACAGTATTTGTAATCCCTGTGTCCTCTGGTGACCTGTTTGCCGCCGCCTTTCTTTCCAAGCCTGGAATAACCGAAAGTTTTGAAGGCTCCGCAGGCATGCCAGAGCTGCATGATGGTCGTATCTTCACTGATCTGAAGAGTTCGTATGTAAGGGGTATAATCGTCCACCAGAAGGATTTTAGCTTTTCCGCATTTCCAGGCCAGGCTCAATGTCGCCTTGATACCCAGGTCGTTTAAGCCTCCGGGATTCAGCCAGAAATCCAGTTTGGCATCCGGTGCATCTTTCATATAGCGATAGACATACTCAAAATTACCACTCAGGTCATTTCTCCGGTTGGATAGAAAAAGAATGTTCTTTTTTCTCCGGTGAAAAGCGTTGGAAAGCTTGTAGGTCATTTTCATGATATCAGTCTTGACCTGTATTTTTCCCTTGGGGAAACGGCAAAAACTGAAAAATCTCCAGGCAAGATAATGGAAGATCTTACTCTTCAGGCCCAGTTTATTCAGTTTTTTGTCTTTTCGTTCCGTGGGCAGGAAAATAATCCCCAGAACATCGATCAGGTACCAGGGAATACACAGGATGCCGAGAAAAGCATTCACAATTCTTACAAGGAAACCCAGAAGGACCTGAATCTTGCCCGGCTGAAGAGGAGGGTCAACAGCTGCAGGCTCTCCCAGGATCAGATGAATATAATTGTCTTTGAACTCCAGCCGGTCCGGGATCTCCTCCCCTTCTTCCCTCTGACCTTCCTCATATGGGCTGTCCATGGTGGGAGAAGAATTCTCTTCCTGCCCGGAATGGTCATCTGAAGAATGATCATCTAATTCCAGCTCAATGGGTACAGATCCATAGAAGTCTCCGTCATAACCGATATCAAAACGAATGGTGCACTTTTCCCATTTTCCGTAGGCAAAAAGATGGTTGACCAGGAAAACATACCTTGCACTGGCTACCCAGGTCTTATCCTCCGGATCATCTGTCCGGGGCCGGAAGGAAAAGCAGTTCATCAACATTCTCCGGTTATCCCAGCCATTGTCAAAGAAGACCTCAATACGGGGGACTCTGGCGGAAGGTCTCACCATCTCGCAGAGAACTTCCAGCTCGATCGTCAGCTTCCTCTTTTCAACGGAAGCCCTCTTCATTATCAATCTTACACTCATAGTCTGTATGTCCTTATACTTATTTTTAAAAGCCACAAAAAAAAGCATTCTTGGGCAAAATAAAATTTAATTCCTGTACACACAAAACTATATCATAGCAAAAAATCGAAATAAGCTTTTAAAAATAGTGTTTATACCTTAAATGATATTTTTATAATCATTTTAAAAAAAGAGGATGCTTTCGCATCCTCAAGAGCAAGAGATCACCGGCTTGTTGTATCTGTAATTTGTGTTATAAGATTTTTCGGATATAATCAGCTATTCTTTGGGAAGATTTCCCATCACGATTGTCAAAATTCTCATGACAGAATTTCTCCACTTTCTCCTGATCAAAATCTTTATCCAGAATCGACTTTGTCAGTTCTTCCTGGGTTCTGACGATTTTTCCGGGCACAAATCCGGAAAATCCCGGATAAAAATCCCGGGTAGCCAGGTAGGCTTCCTGGTCATAGGCGTAGAAAAGCATAGGTATATTCAAGATGGAAGCCTCGTAGATAACCGAAGAATAATCTGTGATCAGGATATCTGTGATAAAGAGCAGATCATTGATCTCAGATTCTGCCGAAAAGTCAAATATCCGATCCCGGTTCGTCTTTTTGATCTTATACTTCAGGGAGACAAAGGGGTGATGTTTTATCAGAAGTACATAATCATCCGGCAGGCTTTCTATAAATTCATTGGGCCGGAAAGCGGTTTTCTCATAGTAGGCCGATTGTTTTCCGTTACCCCGAAATGTCGGCGCAAACAAAATCACCTTTTTGTCTTTAAGCATGGGATACTGGCCATAGACCTTGTCCTTCATGGCTACCCTGCATGAAGAGTCAAAGAAAACATCCGTTCTCGGAATACCATAGGGAAATACCTTTTCTTCCCTGACTCCAAATCCTTCTGAATAATTCTTGCATACATCGGTCGAAGAGACGAAAACTCCATCATATATCCTGTGGGCTTCATCCCTTTGGTTGGGAGCACCTTTTTTGCCCAGTCTGGAAAAGCCGAAAGTTTTAAAAGACCCACAGGCATGCCACAGCTGAAGGACCTTTGTTTTTCCGGACAGCTTTAAAACAGAAAGAATAGGGATAAAATCATCGACTAAAATGATTTTAGAACGGGCTGCTTTTAAGGATAGATCAATCTGCGCAAGCAGGCTGCACTCCACCGGTTCCCTGTCCCTTAACCAGAAACGGATGGGAACATGATCATCTTTGATTTGATCATAAATATATTGGAAATTGCCGGTAAGGTCTGTACGTCTGTTTGAAACAATCAGAATTCCCTTCTTTTTTATAAATACAGAAGAAGCCAGATGATAGGTCAGACGCATAATATCTTCATAAAATCCGACAACTCCCTTTGTCAGTCCGCTGAACCGGAAATATCTTCTGCCCACATATTTTATCAGACGAGCTCCTTTGGTTTTCCCATCAATTTTTCTTTCGATATCGTAGCCTGGCAGATATGCGGCCAGTCCTGTAAGAAAGAAAAGGGGAAGGGAAAGGAGGCCGATCAGCATATTGAGAATTCGCAAAAGGAAGATCAGGAATATATGAGGAAATGCGTAATCCCTTTTATAAATATTCCTGTATTCCCCACAATCGATTCGGAGAGTAGAATCTCCTGTCTTTTTTACGATTTTAATGTCCTGAACCAATTCGACGGGAATAGCTTTATAATTTATGTTCTGATAAGCAACTTCTATTTCAAGGGTAAAATGATCCCAGGAAGTATCCCAGAACAGCCTTTCAATATCATAGGCATAGCTGCCGTAGACAATAGCCCCCCCTTCTTCTTCCGGCCTGATAATCAGATTCGGTAGAGGAATTCTTCGTTCATCTTCATCCGACCGATAGATCAGAATAATTCGAAGGGCCTGATCTTGAGGATCAAAGTTTTCCATTTCCACAACCAGGGATACGTTTAATTTATCCTCCAGTATAAACATTTCTTCAACAATGGCTTTCAAGTTTTTCTCCTTCTGTGACAAATTGTTTTTCTTTTTGGCAGGAATTCACATCTGTAACCTTGCCGGTATATAATTCAGATACGATGTACCGTGGCCTTCCCTTGATTTCATCATATATATTTGCTATATAAAAACCGATTACACCAAGGCTGATCATGATTAAACTAGCAGAAAAAAGATTCAGTACGATAACTGTTGTAAATCCCCCCAGAGCCTGTCCGTTTACTTTCTGAACCACTGCATTTATACCGAATATTACGCTTACCAAAAGCATTACAAATCCCATGGCTGTAATAAAATAAAGAGGGGCAGATGAAAAAGATCCTATATTTCTTATTGCATATTTAATCAATGAAAAAGTGGACCATTTACTTTCTCCTTCAACTCGATCCTGTACTTCATAAAAAACTTCTGTCCGTTTGAATCCTACCCAGAAGGACAAAGCTCTGAAAAAGACCTTTTTCTCCTGCATCTGGTTTAAGGCGTTTACGACCTTACGGTCAAGAAGTTTAAAGTCGGATGCTGATTCCATATTTATTCCGGAAGCTTTACTGATCAACAGATAAAAAAGATTAGCCGAAGCTTTATGAATAATACTCTCTTTTCCCCGGCTTCTCTTCTTCCCTTCAACTACTTCATATCCTTGCTCCCATAGATGGTACATCTCAATGATCATCTCCGGGGGATGCTGCAAATCACAATCCAAAATAACACAGCAATCTCCAGTGACATGTTCCAGGCCGGCAAACATGGCCGGCTCTTTTCCAAAATTTCTACTGAAATGAACCCCTTTTACATAAGGATTCAAATCACACACTTTACATATTTCCTCCCAGGTATGATCAGTTGACCCATCATCAACAAATACAATTTCGTAGGGTATTTGTGCACAGTCCATCAAATCAGCAATCCTGGTCTCTGCCAAAGAAATCATTTTTTCTTCGTTATATGCAGGTAAAATGATCGATAACATTTTCAGCTCCTCTTCAATAGCAAATGAATCTCAGAAACTATCTTAATTGGATTATTCCTATAAACAATTATATAAAAAGTCAGACGAAGGGAGGCAGATCCGGAAGCTAAGGCAATGGCTTATACTCTGTAATTATCAGATCTACATTTTCAGGAATATGGTAAAACAATTTATATCTTTCTTCCCATACATCGTTCTCTTCAATCGGAGTTGCACACCATAAATACCATTCATAGGGCAGATGATACAGTCTCGTCTTTTTCTTCCCGGCCTTAACCTCCTGGCGGATATGGCTTAATCTTGCCTGGTCATATTGATAATTCCTGCCATACATTTTAAATAGATATGCAAACCCGGCTAAACAGGCTATCAAAGATAAGATTTGAATTTTTTGGAAAAAAACTTTATCTGCGGAATCAGAAAAGTTTGATTTTATAATTTCACAAAAGATAATGATCAGTATGACATAAGTACAGAAAAAACATCTGCTCCCAATCGGAGTCACAGCAAACAAGGGGCCTGCCATAATAATCAGTGCGATCCAGAAGAGCAGGATTCTCCGATTAATCATTCTTTCATAATGGTGATCTATGACGCTGCTTGTAAAAAGGGCTATTGCATACAAGGCAGTAGCAATTCCGTTAAAGTATACTTTCCAGCTATAAACATAGGGAAAATAATTAATTCCTTCTGTCCAGCAGATCCAAGATGAATACAGGGCATAGAAAGCCATAAGGGCCAGACAGGCTGCTCTGATCCTGACAATAGATTTTGGAGATTCCTTTCTGGTTTTCATAAAAACCAGAAAGAGCACAATAAAGAACAGAACATTCAGTATGTAATTGTTAAAGAGTATTTCCCGATAGATTACTCCAAAATAATTGTTAATGGCTTTCAGGATGATGCCATTTTCTGCAATGGTCCTGTATTCATCTCCCTTACCGGTAATGGTTCTGTAAGCAGAGTTGGCAAACATATAGCATGTGCCGATCACACATCCCAGGGCATACAGCAGATAATCGGCCCGAAATCTGTGATACCGTATCAACCAGACACCGAAAAGAACAAGAGAAGCAAAAACATTAAAAAGTGTCAGGTGTTCAACAATCAATGTATTGCTAAGACCTAGCAGGAATAACATGGCTAAAGTAAGACCATTCGATTTTTCAGGCATCTCCCAGTGGTCATTCAGATAAAGGATATAAACCAGAGTCAGCAATATGGAAATAGCATAATTTGAATATCCTGATGTCCATACTATAGACTGCCTCAAAACAAAATAAGACATAAAGGTCAGACAAAGCAGACTGATTTCGAATGCCCATTTTCGGGAGATGATACGCTCAATACAATATACGATCAAAACAATAGTGATGCTTACACAAATGGTCCGAATCAGTCTTGACCTTGTCAGAATGAGAACGATAATATTACCAAGGTATCTTCCGTTATAATTGGCAAACCATTGTGACAGCCTTTCCATTCCTATCCTGCTTCCCCAGGCCCAATCATCCCCACTGTATGGGAAGGTCCAGCAAAGAAGGAGCAGCAGCAATTCCAAAATAATATAGCGCAAGTCAAAAGCTCTTAAAGAAGAAATAATATTATTTTTTCTTTTCTTCTGAGAATCTACTTCAGCATTTTTAACCATAGTCTACACTCTTTCTAAAAACAAACTGCTGATTACTTCAAAAGGATTCTTTTCCGTATCAATGATCGTCTGTTTATGGAACTCTTTCTGCGCAGAATCAGTATTTAAAGAGGAAAAATCATAATCAACCAGTTCTTCAAGCTTCTTTAAGCATAATCCCGGATAGTATTCCTTCATAAATCTTGTAAAACCGTTCTCTTTAACATGGTAACAAAACATGGGCTTTCC
>CADBME010000313.1 GCA_902795715.1 uncultured Lachnospiraceae bacterium
ATGTGGGACAGTGGGGACGTTTCATATCGTCCCACTTTGTAGAAGATTAAACAAAGTGGGACGATATGAAACGTCCCCACTGTCCCATTTTTCTTTATAGTTATCAGACAATATAAATAAAAACAAAATTAAGCAGACAGAGCAACTCACATAAAAACCAAATATATTTACATATGCAAAAATAAAATCTAATAAAATCATAGTTTAAAGAGAATTTCCTGATGATTATTAGCAAAATGTAAAAATAATTATTCAAAATCCCTTGACAGATTTGCTTTATTATAATAATATATAAACAGATTTAAAGTATATCAACAATATCCACTTCAAACATGGTTTGGCAAGTCCTGTTCAGACCATCACTATCAATTTTTATAATCACTTCATTCAACAATCTAATATGTTCAAGGGGGTTATGTTATGAACGAAATTCTGAATCTCTCAATCAACGAAATGCCGCGTACCGAGTTTGACTGTTCCTGTGGTCGCCACCATAATTTCAGCGTACAGGAGATGTCCATTCGCAAGGGTGCTATTGAAGATCTTCCTAAGATGGCTGAGCCTTTCAAGGATGGCAAGATTCTGGTAGTTTTTGATAACAATACTTACAAGGTTGCCGGCAAGCGTGCGGTTGAACTTTTAAAGGAGAATGGCTTTAACGTAAAAGAGCTTCTGTTTGATACGGGGGATGACATTCTGATTCCGGATGAGAAAACCCTGGGTCTGATTCTGCAGGAGCAGGACCTCGATACTTCTCTTATGATCGCAGTTGGCTCCGGTGTTCTGAATGACTCCGTTAAATTCGTTACTTCCAGAACAGGTCTTCCCTACATCATCGTGGCTACAGCTCCTTCCATGGACGGCTATGTAGCTGACGGAGCTCCGATCTTCTCCCGCGGACATAAGTATTCCCCGGTAGCTCATCTTACCTATGGTCTGGTAGGCGATACCGATATTCTGAAGACGGCTCCGGATGATCTGATCCAGGCTGGTTTCGGTGATATGGTCGGAAAAATTACGGCTATTGCAGACTGGGATCTTTCCGTAAAGGCCAATGGCGACTATCGCTGTGATACCTGCGTTGAGCTGACCAACCGTGCCATGAAGATTACATTTGACAGCTGCGACAAGCTTCCCGAGCGTGATCCGGAGGCTCTGGGCAATCTGCTGGAGGGTCTGACCCTGACAGGTGTTGCCATGGCCCTGGTTAACATTTCCCGTCCGGCTTCCGGTGGAGAGCATATGCTGTCTCATTACTGGGAGATGGATTATGTGGAGCGCGGGCTCAATCCCAACCATCATGGTATCCAGGTAGGTGTTGCCACACCGGTTCTGGCCCGTTTCTTCGAGGAGATGGAAGACATCCTTCCTGAGGGCGTTATGGATCTTTGCCCCAGCCATGAAGAGATCGAAGCTCTCCTTCAGAAGGGCGGAGCTCCCTACAGACCGGATCAGATTGGCATCAGCAGAGAGCTGTTCCGCCAGAGCCTGCTGAACGGATATACCGTTCGTCCGCGTTACTCCGTAATGCAGTTTGCCAAGGATCACGGCCGTCTTGAGGAGATTGCCGAGAAGATCACAGCAGAGCTCTATGACTGATACTTTTGATTGTTTTACCAAGGATTATTAACGCGGAACTATACCAAAGGAGATAGCAGATATTATGTTAAATAAAGAAGAAGCTCTTAAGGGTGTGAAATTGTTTGTTCTGGACATGGATGGCACAGTCTACATCAGCAATGACCTGATTGAAGGGTCCCTGGATTTCATCCGCGAGGTGGATGAGTCAGAAGACCGGGATTACATTTTCTTTACCAACAACGCATCTCGTGTTCCCTCCTTTTATGTGGAGAAGCTTCACAAGCTGGGACTGGATGTGGATGAGAGCAAGATTGTGACAGCCGGAGATGTCTGTGCGGAGTTCCTGCATGTGAATTATCCGGGAGCCAGAATCTTCCTCAACGGAACCCCTCTCCTGGAGGAGAACTGGAAAGCAAAGGGACTTAAGCTGGTCGAGGAAGACCCGGATGTCTGTGTTCAGAGCTTTGACACAACACTTACCTACCATAAACTGGACCGGATCTGCCATTATATCCGCAACGGTGTTCCCTTTATTGCCACTCACATGGATACCAACTGTCCTACCGATTACGGTTTTATGCCGGACTGCGGCGCCATGTGCAGCCTGATTACGGATTCTACGGGAGTCAAGCCCCGTTTCCTGGGCAAGCCCTGGAAGGAGACAGTGGACATGATTGCGGAGATTACCGGATATAAGCCGGAGGAAATGGCTTTCGTCGGCGATCGGCTCTACACGGATGTTCGTACCGGCGTGGATAACGGATGCAAGGGCTTCCTGGTTCTTACCGGCGAGGCTGATATGCAGACAGTGGCCGAATCCGATGTTGTTCCCACCTGCATTTATGATTCACTGGACGAGATGAGAAAATATTTGTAGCATATAAATGAACTATAGTAGATGACATATACAAAGTAATAAGGAGGTATGATTATGAAGTTAGCATTTGGTTGTGATCCTAACGCAGATGAGTTTAAGCTGCACCTGATGAAGTATGCCGAGGAACTGGGCCACGAAGTAGCAGATTTTGGAAGTGAAGACCCCATCTATGCAAATACAGCAATCAAAGTTGCTGAGGCAGTAGCAGCCGGCGACTATGACAGAGGAATTATCGTATGTGGAACCGGCATCGGTGTTTCCATTGCAGCCAACAAGGTAAAAGGCGCTTATGCAGCATGTGTTCATGATGTATACCAGGCCCAGAGAGCTGAGCTTTCCAACCATGCAAACATTATCACCATGGGAGCTCAGGTTGTAGGAATTAAGCTGGCTGAGTGTATCCTGAAAGAGTATCTGAGTGTTGAATGGGATCCCAATTGCCGTTCCGTGGACAAGGTTCAGGCAATCTATGATTACGAAAACAAATAAGAAGGCCTTTCCCGCTGAATCATAGTTTAAGCAGTTTACAGAGGAGGAATCATGAATATCGCAGATCTTCAGAAAAAAGCAAATGAAGTGCGTAAAGGGATTATCAAAGCTACTCATGCGGCCAAATCAGGTCATCCGGGTGGATCTCTTTCCGCAACCGAACTCTTTACCTGGCTGTATTTTGAGCAGATGAATATTGATCCGAAGAATCCCAAGGATCCGGACAGAGACCGTTTCGTTCTTTCCAAGGGACACACAGCTCCCGGCCTCTATTCCACACTGGCTGTCCGCGGTTACTTCCCGGAAGAGGATCTCCTTACCCTTCGCCATGTGGGCTCTCACCTTCAGGGACATCCCAACATGAATGACACACCGGGTGTTGACATGTCCAGCGGATCTCTGGGTCAGGGCATCTCCGCAGCCGTAGGCATGGCTCTTTCCGCAAAACTTCGCAACAAAGACTATAAAGTATATACACTTCTTGGTGACGGCGAGATTCAGGAAGGCCAGGTTTGGGAAGCTGCCATGTTTGCAGCAGCCAAGAAACTGGACAACCTGACTGTCATTGTAGACAACAATGATCTTCAGATCGACGGCAGAATCGGGGATGTCAATTCACCCTATCCCATCGATAAGAAGTTTGAAGCCTTTAATTTCCATGTGATCAACGTGGCTGATGGAAATGATTTTGAACAGCTTGCTGCTGCTTTCAAAGAGGCAGGTCAGGTGACGGGAAAACCGGTTGCCATCATCATGAAGACCGTCAAGGGCAAAGGTATTTCCTTTATGGAAGACCAGGCCGGATGGCATGGCAAGGCACCCAATGATGAGCAGTATGAAATCGCTATGAGCGAATTGGATCGATAGACGGAGGGAGCATATATGTCAGAAGTAAAGAAAATTGCGACTCGTGAGAGCTATGGCAATGCTCTCGTAGAGCTTGGAAAAGAACATGATGACCTTGTAGTTCTGGATGCTGACCTGGCTGGTGCAACCAAGACAGGAACCTTCCAAAAAGCATTTCCCGACCGTCATTTTGATTGCGGTATTGCCGAGTCTAATCTGATGGGCATCGCTGCAGGTATCGCCACAACCGGTATGGTACCCTTTGCCAGCACATTTGCCATGTTTGCAGCCGGCCGTGCCTTCGAGCAGGTCCGCAATGCCATCGGATATCCCCACCTCAATGTGAAAATCGGCGCAACACATGCCGGCATTTCCGTTGGAGAAGACGGTGCGACCCATCAGTGTAACGAGGACATCGCTCTGATGAGAACGATCCCCGGCATGACCATCATCTCCCCCTCGGATGACGTGGAAGCCAAAGCAGCAGTAAAGGCTGCCTACGAGATGGAAGGTCCGGTATATCTCCGTTTCGGACGTCTGGCTGTGCCGGTGATCAATGACAATCCCGATTACAAGTTTGAGATTGGCAAGGGTGTTGTTTTAAGAGAAGGAAAAGATGTTGCAATTATCGCAAATGGTCTTTGTGTAAGTTCCGCACTGGAAGCAGCTGACATGCTGGCTAAAGACGGTGTAGAAGCCAAAGTCATCAACATCCACACTATTAAGCCTCTGGATGAGGATCTGGTTGTGGCAGCAGCCAAAGAAACCGGTAAAGTTGTTACTGTGGAAGAGCACTCCGTAATCGGCGGCCTGGGCGGCGCTGTATG
>CADBME010000314.1 GCA_902795715.1 uncultured Lachnospiraceae bacterium
CGCGAGGATGTGCACGGATTCGGAGTGGAATTTTGTCAGCAGAGCTGACCCGAATCCGGCACCAAGACTCGCGAGCGAGTCTTGAATTCTGACCCATCTGTAAAGCAGCTGCCGGTCAATTACCGAAGATGTAGGGCAGGATGTCTTCCCAGTTATACTGGTCATATTGGTCATTCCCATTATCAGGATCCTTGGTATCGGGCTCCTGATTCTGGCTGGTCTGAGGCATATCACTCTTTTTACCCATGGTTACGGTCAGATCCTTATCTTCGTATTTTTCACCATTCTTTCTCTTGATGGTAACGGCTATTTTCTCCCCGGCTTTCTGGTGACTGATCCGGTTCTGAAGGCCTTCCATGGTAGAAATCTCGTTTCCGTCAAAGGACACGATCACGTCTCCGGCCTGAAGTCCGGCCTTTTCTGCAGGTGAATCAGGAATAACACTGGAGACTACAACACCGGCCGGGATGTCATACATCTCCGAATAGCTTGCGTCAACAGTCTGCCCGTGGATTCCCAGGTAGGCCTGCTCGCTTTCATCAACCGTTCCGCTTTCCTTCAGGTCTCCGAGAATAGGAACCGCTCTCGAAACAGGAATTGCATAGCACATACCCTCTACGGAAGTATCTTCAAGCTTGGCATTGTTGATACCCACAACCTGACCGCTGGTGTTGATCAGGATCCCCCCGCTGTTGCCGGGGTTGATGGCTGCATCGGTCTGAAGAAGAGTCATGCTGCCATCGGTGAAAGATACTCTCCGGTTCTTGGCACTGATCACTCCGGTGGTCACAGACTGACCATAGCCTAAAGCATTTCCAATTGCGATAACCGACTGGCCGACTTTCACTTCTTCCTCACTAAAGGTAACCGCTTTAATGGCTTTGATGGTATCTTCCGTTACATCAGTCCGCTTGACACTGACAACCGCAAGATCGGAATCTTTATCGGTTCCGACCACCGTAGCCGGAACCGAGGTGTCATCATTAAAAAGAACGGTGATGTTTTCCCCGCCTTCCACTACGTGGTTGTTGGTTCCGATCAGAATTTCATTGTCTGCAATCTCCGTAATGAAACCAGACCCGGCCCCTTCACCGGAATAGGTCTGTCCAAACCAGCCTTGCTGGGTAAAAGTACCTGTAATTGCCACTACAGAAGGCATCACATCTTCAACAACCTGGGTATAATCAACCGCTGTGACTTGCACCTGGGCCTTCTGACTATCGCTTCCCCCGCCTGAAGGCTGGCTCTTCTCTGTTTTCTGGGACGAGCCTGAGGAACCGTCTCCCATAAAATGGTTTACTCCGGAAAAGGCTGCGCCCGCCACCAGACCGAAAATCAGAGCCGTCGCAATGGTCTTCAATATCCTCTTGCCGAATGAATTGCCTTTCTCGGCCTTAACTTTTTTCTCCTTACGACCTCGGTCTCTACGCCCTCCACCGGAAAAGTCATCAGAAGGGTAAGGCGGTGGATTGCGGTAAGTACTTTGGTCTCTTCCGTATCTTGCCTGAGAATAATTATCTTTGCCGGAGCTCATTATATCCGGATTTCCTGCAGGAGAATTCACACGGCTTCCATTCACAGGGTCCATGTCCATCGGGCCGGTATTCATCCCACCGGCATGTCCACCTTTTCTTCCTGTACTTTCTCCATAGTAGTAGTCTCCTCCCGACAGAGCATTGGCAGGATTGCCTGCTTTATAGCCGCCATAAGAGGGCTCCTCAGGGGAATTCATATCATAGCCCACCGTTGCGTCCAGATCGGTGTTTACACCTGAAGGTCCGGCAGGTCTCCGGTCCGGCACAGAAGTCGTATTTATATTTTCATCCAGGTCCGGATTTGTCCGAAATGCATTATTTGGAAAATCACTCATAGTCTCTGTCTCCTCTCCATGTAAATAAATAGCTAAAGAATCAAAACTGTTTTAAACAAATGATTATCCGGCCATTGTCATCCTATCAGCGGAATGTGTTGAAACTGTGTCTGAATTTTGACCAGTTTATGACTTATAAACTCTCTCACAAACCGTTTTTTCAAAGGTCGGATGGAGTTTTTCTGCTTTTTTCCCATAAACCTTGTGGAAAATCCAAATATATTGTATCATAGATAAGATAAAAATCTACTTGAAGATAGGATAAATTGTGAAGTTTATCCCTGCACGGTATACGGGACATGTACTTGCCCCCTACCTGAATAATGGTACTAACTTATGATCAAAGAAAATCAAAAAATATTTAACCGGCTTCACGTTGTTCTTGACGCCCTGGTCATCTATTTCTCTTTTTGTCTCAGCTATTATATTCGTTTCGACTGTCCTCTTACCAAGGGGCTGTTTCCCCGAAACGGATACTGGAGACAGCTTATCCAGTACCAGTCCATGCTGGCTTTCCTGGTTCCGATCTACGTGATCATCTATGCCAGATTCAACCTCTATAAGCCAAAACGATTTCAGCATCATACCGAAGAGTACATGCATCTGTTCCAGGCCAACACCACCGGCATGATCTTTTTCCTGCTTGCTATTGTCTTTATGCAGATCCGCCACGTGCCGCGAAGTCTTCTCATTGTCTTTTACTGTATGTCCATGCTTCTCACATTTCTTGAAAGGTCCCTGATCCGTATTGTTCTTGAAAACAACCGGCGAAAAGGCCACAATCTCAAGCATGTTATCATTGTCGGATTCAGCGCGGCTGCCGAAGCCTATATTGACCGGATCAAAACCAATCCCCAGTGGGGCTACAAAATCCATGGGATTTTTGACGATAATATGGAGCCGGAATTCAATTACCGGAACATATTCTGCATCGGAAAAATAAAAGATCTGAGCAGGTTTTTTGAAAACACCAACATGGATGAAGTGGCAATCACCCTGGCCATATCCGAATACTATAAACTGGAGAATATTGTCAATATCTGCGAGAAATCAGGTGTCCATTCCAAATTCATACCGGACTATTACCGCTTTATCCCCACTAATCCGGTCACGGAAGATCTGAACGGACTTCCTGTAATCAACATCAGAAATGTACCCCTTACCAACACGGCCAACCGTGTGATCAAACGAATCATCGATTTCTTCGGTTCCATAGTTTGCATCATTCTTTTCTCACCTGTTATGCTGGTAACCGCCATCCTGGTAAAAAAGAGTTCTCCCGGACCCATCATTTTTACCCAGGTAAGAATCGGCCTTCACAACAAACCCTTTAAAATGTACAAGTTCCGGTCAATGGGAGTCCAATCCGCTGAAAAGGAAGCAAAGGGATGGACCACCAGCAACGATCCCCGGGTTACCCCGGTCGGCAAGTTCATCCGGAAAACCAGCATCGACGAACTGCCTCAGCTTTTCAACGTACTCAGGGGCGATATGAGCCTGATTGGTCCCCGGCCTGAACGTCCGCAGTTTGTTGAGAAATTCAAGGAAGAAATCCCCCGCTACATGATTAAGCACCAGGTTCGTCCCGGAATGACCGGATGGGCCCAGGTCTGCGGCTACCGGGGTGATACTTCCATCGAAGGCCGGATCGAGCACGATATTTTCTATATCGAAAACTGGACCTTAACCTTCGATATCAAGATACTGATTCTGACAGTATTCAAAGGATTTATCAACAAAAACGCCTACTGATTGCCGCTGATCCATCTGATCGATCGTTCCTTTATTCAATTATTTCAGAATCGAAAAAGGCCCCTTCTTTACTTTTCAGGTAAGAAGGGGTATTATTTTACGGAAAAATACAATGAAAAGAGATAAAAGATTTATTTCAAATCCGATTACCGGAGGATAGCTATTATGAGAAAAAGTAATTATGACCCAAATGATTACCGCGAGAGAAATGGCCGAAGAGGGGATGAAGCCAGCCATTCCAGACTTCGCTACGGAAGAAATTATGAAAACTATTATGAAAAACCGGATACAGATCCTATGAGAGCTGCAGGAAGCAATCGTTACCGTAACTATCAGGCCGACTATTCGGATCCTTATTATGATGAGTATGATTACAGACGGCAAAACATGCACAGGCAGACAAGACACCATGATGATGGAAATCTGTCCTACAAGCCGAAAAAAACAGGCAAAAAAGGCCACGGCTGCCTCTTTACCCTCTTCAAGGCTGCCGTTGCCCTTCTTGTCATCGGGCTATTGATCCTGGGAATCATCCGATTCTCTTTCGGGCGTATGGACCACGTCACTCTCAATCAGGAAAATCTCAAGAGAGTCACCGAAGACAGGAACATGAAAAATTACCGCAACATTGTTCTCTTTGGCGTAGACGATCAGGACAACACCATCAAGGAACAAGGATCCCGCACAGACTGCATCATCATCGCCAGCATTCACAAAGTCAGCCAGAAGGTAAAGCTGATGTCAATCTACAGGGACACCTATGTCAGCATTGACGGAAACTACGACAAAATCAATGCCGCATACTCCTACGGCGGGCCCGAATTAGCCATCCAGACCATCAACCGCAACCTGGATCTTGACATCAGGGACTTCGCGACAGTGAACTTCAAGGCCCTGGCAGATGCCGTCGACATTTTAGGCGGAATAGAACTGACCATCAAATCAGAAAAAGAACTGGACAACCTCAATGACTATATAGGAAATATGAATAAGATAAACGGAGGCCACTCAGAAAAATTCGACGATATCGGGACCTACACATTTGACGGAAATCAGGCGGTAGCCTACTCCCGGATCCGCTATATGGAAGGCGGCGATCACGAACGGGCAAATCATCAGAGAATCGTCGTAGACGGAATCATGAAAAAAGCCAAACAAGAGCCCTGGAAAATCCCCTCCATCACAGCCAAAGTCCTGCCCCAGTGCAAGACAAGCCTGTCAGGCAACGACCTGACCATACTGACAGCCACTCTGTTCATGACAGACATAAGCGACTCCCAGGCCTACCCCTTCCATTCGGCCGACGCAAAATACAATGGCATATACTACGGCTTCCCCAAAACCGTACGCAGCAACGCTCAGGAAGCCCATCAGTATCTATTTGGAACTAAAGACTATCAGGTATCCGAAGAACTGGGTAAAATCAGCGACAAGGTACAGTATATCACCGACAGTTACGGGTATTAAATAGCGGGACAGGGGGGACGTTTCATATTGTCCCACATTGTTAAAGCTGAAACAATGTGGGACAATATGAAACGTCCCCCCTGTCCCACTATTATTTTATTCTGTAAACCAATTAAACTTGGGTGCGGACTGAATCTGGCAGGAGGCTCTCATGACTCTCCGGTTTCTCCGGATGGCTACGTCGATGAGGACGGTCTCCCCGTTTTCCGCCATATCCCGTATATCCTCCCTGGTCAGGCTGTTGCCATCCTCGGTGATCATATCGGCATATTTCAGATCCAGATATACGTCGCACATATTGCCTAGAGATCTGCGGAATTCTTTTTCGGCTTCGTCTACCGGCATGTCGGATTCGGCCTGGGCATAGCCGTAAGTCATTAGAATAGGGATACCCAGTTCAGATGCCAGTTTTTTCATACCGGCCATCAGGGGTTTCATATCTTCAGGGTCCTCGGAGGCCAGTACGTTCTCCAGATTGTCAATGACGACAACCGGCTTATGGGCTCCTTCACGTACGATGGACCGGATCAGATCTTCCAGAATCATGCCGGCGGTTCCTTCCTCGGCTGAGTCAGCCATTTCCTGAACGGCTTCCTGGTCTACGATAAAGAGGTGTTCGCTGATTCTGCCCCGATACCAGTTTAATTCATCCTTAAGGTCAATAAGGTTTGCGCCTTCTCTTCCGGACATGATATCCATGGGACTTACGGCGCGGCTTCCATCCTTGCTGTGTATCTCGTAACTCAGACGGCTGACTGACTCAACCATCAGATCATATCTGGAGAGCTCAGTCGAAATAAAGAGGACATCGATGCTGTTTTCAGCCGTTCGGTCTGCGATCTGCTGAATAAATGCATTCTTAAGATACTGGGGATCGGAATCGATAAAATAGGATCCTTTGTGAAGCCCGTAGCGGAGCAGGGTATCCAGCTTATGGAAACCTGTGCTGAGTCTCCGGTTTTCCTGGGTTTCCACTATGAAATCTTCAAATTCATCCATATAGCTTGCGGAGTTCTTCAGGATAAAGGGATTACGGATGCTGACCTGCAGTTCTTTATTCTGTTCTCCCTCATTCTGTTCCGGTTCTCTGATCCCTTCCTCTTCCTTTTCGTCTGTTTTTTCTGCTCTTACTTTATCTGCTGCACCCTCATCCTCTGCCTTGATTTCTCCATCCAAAGCTGAGTCGTCTGTGCTTTCAGGGCTTTCGTCCGAATCCGCTTCATCAGAATCAGCTTCCATTGAATCCTCTTCTTTGTCAGAATCCGGCTCCTCATCATCCTCTGTCTCAGCAAATTCTTCATCCAGGACTATTTCCAGTTCCTTGTCAATCTCCTCGGCATCGAGATCGGTCAGATCATCCATATCCTCATAGAGAGGGGAGGCTTCAGGAATAGGCTCCGATGTATCTCTGGCTGCCAGCCATGCGTCAAGTTCTGCTTCCGATCCTGCCATCTCCAGCAGCAGCAGCCGTTCTGCCCGCTTATAGACGTCCCCTTCCAGGCCAAGGGTCTCCAGATTACGGAGAGCTTCATCTATCTCAGACTGGGTATGTTCGCCCAGAACAAAGACTTCCACATCGGTTTGGTCCTGTTCAGCATCCTCTTCCGGCTCAGTCTCAGCTCTATCATCATCAAGCTCACCGGTTCCTTCCGGACTTGCTTCAGCTGCAGACTCCCGGTCTCCGCCTTCCGGATCTGAATCTGTCTGGTCTTCGTCATCAGCGGCCTTCTCCGGATCGGATTTTGCCTGGTCTCCCTCATCGGCGGCTTCTTTCGCGTCGGATTTTGCCTGGTCTCGGCCATCGGCGGCCTCTTCCGAATCGGATTCTGCCTGGTCTCCCTCGCCGGCAGTGGCTTCCGAATCCTCACCCTCCACAGCTTCCGTTTCATCTGTAACTTTAGCCGGATCCCGGGCTGGCTCATCATTTTCTCCCGCTGTATCTTTCCCGACAGCTTGTTCTGTACCCTCTGCGGCAGTTTCGGATTCTGTGCCGTCATCGTCCAGATCAAAGTCCAGGCTGTCAAAGTCCAAGTCGGCTTCCGTGAGATTGACTCCGCCGGCAGCTTCTGTCTCTTCGGCTTCTTTGAGTCTGCGGGCTGCTTCCTGGGCAATCTTTGCCAGCTCAACCGCCGAAACGGTGGTTTCCTCGATTTCTTCCTCTCTCCGGATACCGGCGGCATCCTGGGCAGCTCTGGCCAGGTCGGCTGCTGATACCGGTCCCTGCCTTCTCTCTTCAGAAGGAGTCTGTCCGGAGCCCTGTGCTTCCTGTCCACGAGCTTCATCCGGCTCCGTCTGTTTCCGGGTAATGCCGCCTGCCCCATCCGGCTCGTCCTGCCTCTGGGGGCTTCCGCCTCCGCCCGTGCCGGATATAACCTGGTCAATCAGGGAATCCACACTTTCCTGGTGAACCGGAACTCCGGCACCGCCCATCATCTTGCGGATATTCTCCATGATGGCTTCATTGAGGCTGTCCATGTCTTCATCCGCATTGTCTGCCAGGATCTGATCCGAATTCTCCCGGATGACTTCCTGGCTCAGCTGGCGGAGCATCTCCTCCGACAAAATGGGCATGGCTCCGCTTTCTTCCTTCCTACCTTCCGGCCTTTCAGCCTCCGCCGGACTGTCGGTAGTCTGACTATCGCCAGTCTCGTCTGAAGCAGGATCTGATGAAGGGGCATCCACAGGGACACTATCATTATCAGGGGCATCAGCCTGCCCTGATTCCTTCCTCTTTTCCTCTTCTATAGCACGCTCAATCTCATATTTTTCTTCCGGAGTCAGATCTTCATAATCCTCAAAGGATACCAGTTCGTCACTGTTCTTTTCCATATAGCGCAGAATCTCCTGCTGATGAAGAGCAAACTGCATGGGATCCTTGCCCAGTCTCCTGGCCTCTTCCATCATGGCTTCGGCGCGTTTTTCAATTTCCGATCGCTTATCGTCTTCAGCTTTCATTCTCTCAATGGCTTCAGCCGCCAGCTGGGAGGCTGATTTGGTGTTGGGAATCTCCATGGGTTTGGGCACATATTCCTCACGGCTATGGGCTTCTATATCTTTGTCGATGGCATTCTGGGCCAGCTCCCAGGCGGAAAGAGGACGTGCCGGCTCCTCCTTTTCATCCTGCATGGATGCATTTCTCTGTTCTTCTTCCAGTTGTTCGGTTATGGATTTCTCCCTGCCGAAGCGAATCTGGGACCGGTCAAAAGCATCTTCCAGTCTGGGCTCTGTCAGCCCCATCATTTTCATGATGTTGTCATAAATCATATTGTTCAGGTCCGCCGCTTCCCCGGCATCAAAATCATCTTCATCTGCTTCATCTCCACGCTCCATCCGGTTGTAAGCCTCGATCTGGGAAAGCACTTCCGCATTCTGCGCCGGATCTTCGGATTGGTCTGCCCCCTCTCCCCTTCCGGAATCCAGACCATTGGAGATACTCTGTCTTCTCATACCGGACAGGAGACTCTGCTCAATCATACTCGCAGCAGAAGCCACCTGCTCCTGGTCGTCAAGCTGGTCAAAAGTCTTTGGAGGAAACAGGTCCGGAGCGATTCTTTCGACAGTTCCTTCAATCTCTTTGATCAGAGCTTTCTCTTCCCCTTCTTCTTCGGGCCGTCCGACGATATTCATCGCCATATCGATGATGTCTTCCATGTTAAAAGGCTCGACTTCTGTTCCGTCTGCTTCACCATGCTGTATTCTTACTACGTCAAGCAATGCCTGGATAATATCTTCCACAGGGCAAGCCCCCCTTCTATCAATATAAAAAATAATTTTCCGCTTTTGATAGCAGAAAAATATGCTATCAGAGCCTCAAATCTTATTTTTTAATTCTTTTAAATCTTCTCAAATGGACAATATTTATTGTACCATTTTCTTGATATTGTGACAAATCCTCATATGGAGATTTCCTGCCCAATCTATGGCATATCCCTCACATTACAGGGGAATGTCCGCTTCAGGGCAGATAAGCTCCTCCTTAGATCTCCCGGCTTCAGGCTGGTCTCCCATTTGCCGTCTGTATCCTCAGGCGATGGTTCCTCCGCCGACAACCACATCTCCCCGGTAAAGCACCACAGCCTGACCTCTCGTGACAGCTCGCTGGGGCTCTTTGAAACGGATCTTGACCTGATGGTCCCGACAGGAGACAACTTCTGCCTCCTTCTCCATATGATGGTAGCGGATTCGTGCTTTCACTTCTTCCCCCGGCCTGATGTCCTCAAGCCAGTTAAAATCTTCTGCAATCAGTTCACAGCTGAAGAGGTCATCGTTGCTTCCGATGATTACCTTGTTTTCCCCGGGGATGATATCCGTCACATAAATCCTTTCCGCTGCAGATATGCCAAGACCTCTTCGCTGGCCGATGGTATAGCCGTAATAACCGTCATGAGTCCCAAGGATCTCTCCCTTTTTGTCTATGAAAGTTCCTTTTCCACAGGTCCTGCCGGCTTCCCTCTCGATAAAAGCTTTGTAATCACCATCAGGTATAAAACAGATATCCTGACTCTCATGCTTGTCAGCATTCAAAAAGCCATGTTCTGCCGCAATTTTCCGGATCTGGTCCTTTGTGTAATCGCCAAGGGGAAAGCGGGTATGGGCCAGCTGGTCTCTGCTTAAGGAATACAGAACATAGCTCTGATCCTTTTTCTCATCTACCCCTTTCAGCAAATGATAGCTTCCATTTTTTCGGACAATTCTTGCATAATGACCCGTGACGATAAACTTACATCCCAGGATTTCTGCCCGCTGATAAAGGGCCTCAAACTTCAGATACCGGTTACAGAGAATACAGGGATTGGGTGTTTTTCCCTGCAGATAACTATCTACAAAGGGATTGATTACTTTCTCCCGGAAGCTGTCTTTAAAATTAAATACGTAATATGGAATGCCAAGCCTGGCTGCAACGCTTCGGGCATCCTCCACATCTTCGAGAGAACAGCAGGTCTTATCATGACTCTGATCAATGTCATCGTTGTCAAAGAGCTTCATTGTCACCCCTATACACTCATATCCTGCTTCTTTCATCAAAACAGCGGCGACGGAAGAATCCACCCCGCCGCTCATCGCAATCAATGCTTTTTCAGCCATATGCCACTCCTGTTATTTACTGAATAAGTTTTTATTATTTATTATATCTTTTAAAAGTCATGGATGCAATAGTTACTATTTTTGCCGCAAATATGATATAATTCATTAGACATTTCATTTTATAAATGATATTCATAACAGGAGGAAAAATAAATGAGATTACTTATGCTTGCCGCACTGGTCCCCCCGCTTTTTTTGCTGTGGAAAATCTATAATATGGATAAAATTGAACATGAGCCTCCAAAGCTTATTGCCAAGCTCTTTATTTTCGGAGCCCTCATGTGCCTTCCCGCAGGCATCATTGAGTCTTTTGGGGACGCCATTATTCAGAATGTGCTCCCCCAGGGTTCTCTGATCTATTTCTTTGTTGATGCCTTTCTCATCGTTGCCCTGGCCGAGGAGGGGGTTAAGCGTTTTATTCTGAAGAAACTTACCTGGAATCACCCAGCCTTTGACTATCATTTTGATGGCGTAGTTTATGCCGTTACAGCTTCTCTCGGTTTTGCCGCACTGGAAAATATTCTCTATGTCTTTGGTGCCGGCACTCTCTCAGATGGAATGGCTCTGGCAGCAACCCGGGGACTTTTATCCATCCCTGGCCACTGTATCTTCGGAATCTTCATGGGTCTCTATTACAGCCAGGCAAAACATGCCGAGAGAATGGGGGATTCGGCAGCTTTAGGGCAGGCAAAGCGAAACAGTCTGCTTGTTCCGGTTCTCCTCCATGGCTTCTATGATTTCTGCCTTTTCACCGGCAATGCCATATTCATGGCCATCTTCTTTGTTTTTATTGTTCTGGTCTATATAGGAGCCTATCGGACAATCCGTCGTTATGCCAGCGAGGACCGGCCTCTCTGACCCTTTTTGAATTAATATCGGTTATTTCTTTTGATATTATTTATTAGTATTACCTTGACATTGCTTATACAAAAAACAAAGACATCATTTCCGCTGTCATAAACAAGAGAAATGATGTCTTTTTTTATGCCGGAACTATGTTCGAACCGGTCCGGCAGTAGAATTCAGTTATATGCAGGCTGCATACAAAGCCTGCTCACAAGACTTTGTCCTCCATTAAGCAAAGATGACCTTGACATCCTCTGCCATGGCATCCTTCTGAGCCTGAGCTTCATCCAGGTCTTTGCCCTTGGTTGTATAATAAGCCTTAATTTTGGGCTCGGTACCGGAAGGACGGATAATCACGGACTGTCCGTCTTCGAGAATATAATTGAGAACATTGGACTTGGGTAATCCGGTCTCTTCACTCTTGGTATAGTCAATAACCTTTGCCACAGCCTTGCCTGCAAATGTCTTAGGCGGAGTCTCGCGAAGTCCGGTCATGATACCGGCCATCTTGTCCATTCCGGATAATCCCGGGAATTCATAGCTGTCAACCTTGTTGAGGTAACGTCCGTACTCGTTGTAGATTTCTTCGAGGCGCTGCTTGATGGAAGAGCCGATGCTCCGGTAGTAGGCTGCCATCTCACAGATCAGCATGGAGCCGATGATGGCATCTTTGTCACGGACATAAGGACCGGCCAGGTAGCCGTAGCTCTCTTCAAAACCGAAGATAAAGCGGTCTACCTCTCCGTCAGCTTCCAGTAAGGCAATCTGGTCTCCGATCCATTTGAATCCGGTCAGGGTGTGGCGAAGCTCTACACCGTAATGCTCAGCAACTGCATCGGCCAGAGGTGTGGACACGATGGACATGCAGGCTACCGGTTTCTCCGGCATGGTTCCCTTTTCGATTCGTCCGGCACAAATATAGTCGAGAAGAAGGACACCCATCTCATTGCCGGATACCAGCTCATATGAGCCGTCCGGGCACTTCATGGCGATACCGACACGGTCTGCATCGGGATCTGTTGCCAGCATGAGATCTGCCTCAACTTCCTTAGCCAGCTCAAGACCCTTTTCAAGAGCAGCAAAAATCTCCGGATTGGGATAGGAACAGGTAGTAAAATATCCGTTAGGATACTCCTGCTCGGGAACGATGGTGATATCCGTGATACCCATATCCTTGAGAACTCTGGTTACCGGTACAAGACCTGTACCATTTAAGGGAGAGTAAACCAGCTTCAGACCAGCGGTCCTGCAAAGGCCCGGGCGAACCTGTCTTGCCTCGATGGCCTCATATAAAGCTTCCTTACAGTCCTCGCCTACAAACTGAATCAGGCCTTTCTCAACACCTTCTGCAAAAGGCATGTATTTTGCCCCGGTAAGGACATCTGTTTTCTGGATGGAATCATAAACAACTGCAGCGGCATCATCTGTCATCTGGCAGCCGTCCGGTCCGTAGGCCTTATATCCGTTATACTGAGCCGGATTGTGGGAAGCTGTCACCATGATTCCCGCGTTACAATTATAATATCTGGTTGCAAAGCTCAGAGCCGGCACCGGCATAAGCTCATCGTAAATCCGAACGTGAATGCCATTGGCCGCAAGGACACCCGCCGCGTCTCTGGCAAAAGTCCATCCCTTAAGGCGGCTGTCATAGCTGATGGCAACCGTCTGGCTTCCACCCTGGGTCTTTACCCAGTCTGCAACGCCCTGTGTTGCCTGGCGAACAACCCAGATGTTCATTCTATTGGTTCCGGCTCCAAGTGTTCCCCGGAGCCCTGCGGTTCCGAACTTGAGAGTCACTGCAAAGCGTTCTTTAATCGCCTCGTCGTCTCCCTCTATATCCTGAAGTTCTTTCTTCAAGTCAAAATCAATCAATTCAGCATCAAGCCAGCGTTTATAATCGTCCTGATACATGTTTCACCTCTGTCCTTTCTGAACTACGACTGCGGATCATGAGATTGATCCCCCCAATACAGTTAGTAATAAATAAGCAGGCTATAAACAATCAATAACCTGAGCAAAACGCAAGCGCCAAAAAAGGTTTTTGACGCCTGCCTTTTATAGAATCGATTATACTAAAGGGGATAGAACAATGTCAAGAAAGAAGCCATATTTGGGGAAATCATTCTTTGGTTTAGCGAGTTTTGAATTATCCCACATACCTCAGGGCATCGATAGGATTTCTCCCCGCTGCCTTATTGGCCGGGTAAATACCGAATACAATACCGATCAGACTGGAAAATACCACCGATACCATCACAACCATAAGTGACAGCTGGTATGCGGTCCCGTTAATCAGTCCGATCACTTTCAAAAGTCCCCAGGATCCCAGAATTCCCAAAGCGCATCCTGTAAGGCTCAAAAGAATGGCTTCAATCAGGAACTGAAGCATGATTGTTCCACGGGTAGCTCCGATAGCCTTCCTGATCCCAATCTCCCGGGTACGCTCGGTGACAGAAACCAGCATGATATTCATGATACCGATTCCTCCGACCAGGAGGGAAATTGCCGCGATTCCCCCTAACATCATTGTCATCGTGTTTTGAACCTCAGCCATAGTCTCCGCAATCTGAGACTGATTCTGTATGGTAAAGGCATCACTGTCCTGATCAAATCGATTTAAAAGAGCCTCGGTCAGCTCTGCCTCCGCCTGGTCAATATGATTTTCATCCACAGCAGAGGCTACAAAGGAGGCTACCTCCGAAGAGGTGGACTGAGATAATCTCACCAGACTTGTAAAGGGAATGTAAGATTCATAGGACCGGTAACTGCTGGAATTATGCCGGCGGCCCATACCTCTGCCTGATCCGGAGCTGTCGGATTCAACCACGCCGATAATCTGATAAGTCACACCGGATAACTGCAGGCTTTCCCCCACACAATAGCTTCTTCCCACAAGGTCTTCTGCCAAATCCTGACTGATCACCGCCACGTTAGTATGGTTATCCACATCTGTCAGATTAAAATACCTTCCGGAAATAAGGGTCAGTCCCATGATTTTCCCATAAGATCCTGAAGTCCCTGTGATATTTACGGTTTCTGTCCCTTCATCTGAAGAAGATGACATCCTGCTCAAAGTTCTTCCCTGAACCTGGCTGCTGGCTGTCACGGAAGCATCCTGAAGAGAAGACAGGTCTCTGACTATCTCATTCATTTCATCAAGAGTAAGGGGATTGTCTTTGTCATCGCTGATTCGCACAGTAAAGGTATTGGTCCCCATAGAATTAATTGACTCAGTCACGGATTCCGAGGCTCCGCTCACGATGGAAACCAGTACTACCAGGGCCATGACTCCGATGATAATACCCAGCATGGTAAGAAATGTTCTCATCTTGTTGGCTGATACCGCTTTCAGGGACATACGAAAAGATTCCCGGAACATCATACAAGCACCTCCATTCCCGGACGCCCCTCTTCCGTCACCTGTCCGTCACGAATCCTCAGGATTCTGTCTGCCTGCCTGGCTACATTTTCATCATGGGTGATCAGGACGATCGTATTTCCCCGGGCGTGGAGTTCATGAAATATTGTCATGATCTCATCCCCTGTTCTGGAATCCAGATTGCCGGTAGGCTCATCGGCCAGAAAGAGGGAGGGTTCCGTTACCAGGGCCCTGGCTATGGCCACCCTCTGCTGCTGACCTCCGGATAATTCACCGGGCAAATGTTCTGCTCTTTCCTGAAGACCCACTCGCTGTAAGGCAGATTCTACTCTCTCTTTTCGCTTCCTTACAGGAATCCTGCGGTAAATCAGGGGCAATTCCACATTTTCCCATGCCGTCAGGCCTCCAATCAGATTGAAGTTTTGAAAGACAAAACCAATCTGCTGATTGCGGATATGAGCCAGTTCATTTTCTCCATAGTTTTCAATCGGCTGGCCATTCAGGAGATAGGCCCCTTCATCAGCCTGGTCCAGGCAGCCTATGATGTTCATCATGGTGGATTTCCCGCTGCCGGAAGGCCCGATGATGCTGACGAATTCCCCCTCTTCAATGGATAGGGAAGCATGATCCAGAGCTTTTACCGTTTCGCCTCCAATCTCATAATGTTTTGAAATCTCTTTGAGGGTGATCACATTTTCTTTTTGCACCCCGGAGTATGAATCTACTTCCGGCTCCCTGTCCGGAAGAGTTTCCTCATAATCCTCTGCCTGCTTTTCCCTTTTTTCTATGTCATATGACTTGTACAGTCTCACCACAATCACCTCTGATTTCCATTCAAAATCCTTTAGAGTCCTTCTTTTTTGTTTTTGTCATTTATCACCGCTGTTCCCATGGCCCATATTATTATCAGGACCTCCGGACGGAGGCGTCCCCCCCGGCATACCTCCCTCCATGGCTCCGTGTCCGAAGCCCTGATCATGACCGCTGCTGCTCCCGGAATCTTTAGAAAGCACTGTGTAGTAGACAGTATCGCCTTCCTCCAGCCCTTCATTAATCTGAACCTGGGATCCGTCCGAAAGTCCGGTAGTCACCTCTTTTTTTCCGGAAAGATTGTCATCAGAATCTTTCTCAGTATAAACATAAGACTTCCCAGCCTCTTCCTGTATGGCAGCAGAAGGAATTACAAGAGTATTTTCAGCTTTCTCTATGTAAATAACAGCGGATGCACTCATCCCCTGACGCATATTATCTGATTTATCAATGGCAATCTTTACAGGGTACCTTACTGACTCCGATGAATCGGAAGCTACTTTTCCAACCTCAGTAATCTGACCGGTCAATGTCTGATCCGAAAGAGAAGTAAGGGTGATTTCTGCAGTCTGACCCACCTTTACGGATTCAATGTCAGCCTCATCTACCGATACGGTCACCAGCATCCTGCTGTCGGAATTGAGGGTAATAGCGGAAACTATGTCAATATCCCCGATGGCAGAAGCTTCAGATGAGGTGGAAGTCCCGGACGAGCTGCCTCCGGAGCCTGATCCTCCGCCTGCAGGATTGCCGGCATTTCTCCCGGACATGTTGCCCTGCTGATTTCCATTGTTTTGATTGCTGTTC
>CADBME010000315.1 GCA_902795715.1 uncultured Lachnospiraceae bacterium
GGGGAACCGGTCCTCTGCAGGATCCATTCCGAATGTCTGACCGGAGATGCTCTGGGATCCCGCCGGTGTGACTGCGGTCAGCAATATAAGGCAGCCATACGTATGATTGAAAAGGAGGGAAGAGGTCTTCTGCTCTACATGAGGCAGGAAGGACGGGGGATTGGCCTGATCAACAAACTAAAGGCCTATGAGCTTCAGGATACCGGCATGGATACGGTGGAAGCCAACCTGGCCCTTGGATTTCCGGAGGATCTGAGAGATTACGGAATAGGCGCCCAGATTCTTGCAGACCTGGGTGTAAAGAAGCTCCGGCTGATGACCAACAATCCGACAAAGGTTGCCGGCCTTTCCGGTTACGGCATTGAGATTGTGGAAAGGGTTCCCATCATAATCGAAGCCAATGACGATGATCGTTTTTATTTAAAGACCAAGCAGATCCGAATGGGACATATGACTAATTACAAATAAAGGGTCCGGTCCGGGGAGAAACGATAAAAAAGTAAAAATCAATAAAGTAAAGATCAATAAAGTCCAATAAAGCAAAAGAAACACAGGAGGAATGAAAAATGGCATATCGTTTGTTAGAAGGAAAAGTGGTAACGAATAATGAGAAGATCGGTATTGTATGCGCAAGGTTTAATGAGTTTATCGTATCCAAGCTTCTCGGTGGGGCTGTGGACGGCCTGGTAAGACACGGTCTTCCCGAGGAAAACATCGACGTGGCCTGGGTACCCGGATGCTTTGAGATTCCGATCATAGCGGATAAAATGGCCCAGTCGGGAAAATACGATGCAGTCATCGCTTTGGGTACCGTAATCCGCGGTTCCACCACTCACTATGACTATGTCTGCAATGAAGTCTCCAAGGGAATTGCCCAGGTGAGCCTGAAGACCGGTGTTCCGGTAATGTTTGGTATCGTTACTACAGAGAATATCGAGCAGGCTATTGAGAGGGCCGGAACCAAGGCCGGAAACAAGGGATACGATGCAGCTCTCGGAGCCATCGAGATGATTAACCTTGTGAAAGAGATTGAAAAATAGACTTTTCTATCTTTTGCCCTGTTGACAAGTCCGAGGATTTGAGAGTATACTTGTCCTTGCCTGTTTAACAGAAAAGAACCACCTTAAAAGGAGAACATAATTATGACAGCTATTACAAAAGAAACCAGAATCGGCGATATGCTTATGGAAGATATGGGAATTGCAGCTATTCTTATGGCAGCAGGCATGCATTGCGTAGGATGCCCTGCATCTCAGATGGAGAGCCTTGAGGAGGCATGCATGGTTCACGGAATGGACGCTGACGTGGTCATGAACCGGATCAACGATTATCTGGCAAACAAGGAAAAATAAGCTCAGCAAACAAGAAGAATTCAAAAGGGGGGCGTCAGCAGCAAGGCCCCTCTCATTTGTGAAAAAATGAGAGGGCGTAACTGCTGACGCCCCCTTTAGATTTGTATATTCTTTTTTGAAGTATTGTCATGGAGGTCTTCCGTCAGGCCAGGCTGCTCAGCCCGGCAACTGCATCTTCGGAAAGAATGATGCGGTAATGCTCTCTGAAATAGGACTCCAGGGCATCTGTGTGGTGAACGGAAAAGCCAAAATCACCGGCCAGCCGGCAGGAACGGTCATAAGAACCGTCGTCCTCCATGGGTCTGCGGAGGACCAGAAGATATTCCTTGTCAAAAGGATTCCTGTATAAGGCGCTTTCCCCCTTGTAGAAGGGCTCGATCAGGGCGCAGCATGAGGAAACAGTATTCATATCAGGGAAAGAGAAAATATGCAGGGAGGCAGGTTTGTCCTTCTTTCTGCTCTTTTCACCGGTCACGGACCGGGGAGATGATTTGCGGGTATTTATTCCACTGACTGCAGATGATTCTCCGTCAGCTTCCATGTCGGAGGAAGGGCCGGATCCCGACTCTTTCTCTTCCTCAAACTTTTTTCGGAGCATATCATTAAAAAGCTGCAGCATCTGGCTTCCGACATCCTTTTCAGATCCGTCTGCATCGTCTCCTTCCGGATCGTCCAAAGAATCATCTTCATAATCTTCCGAATGATTCTCATGGAATTGCATATCAATATCATTGGAGATCAGCTTTTTGAACCGGTCAGACCTCTTTTCAAATTCTTCCGGGTCGTCCACCCTTGTAATCACCAAAATCAGACAGTCCATGGAAACCGGGATGGCTTCGATCATCAGAGGGAATTTTTCATCGGTCTCGAAGCCGTGTTCGATATAGGCCTGCTGCATCAGGTCCCGGAATAAATCGCGGGCTTTTTCCGTACCCATGACCAGCTCGGCAAGACGTATATGCCGGTCTTCCAGGTCAGAGCGGGTAAGAGTCGCACGAATTTGATTGTCACTTATTTTTTCTATGGTCATGCTTTATGGTCCTTTCAGATTTCCTGTCGTTTATACAGTATAGCTATAAAAAGAAAGGATGTAAAGGGGAAAATAAAAATTGTAAAAAAATAGTAATAATGATATATTATAGGAGCGGCATGAGTCATCATCGACAACAACACAGGATACATCGCGTGCGCAGCGAGGCATACAATCCCCCTACTAAGGAGAAAATGCCGCTTTTTCTTCCATAACCTTTCTTTTATAATCTTTTATCATTCTTTAATAATAAAAATAAATAAGCTTGTTTTTCGGGAGCAAAGTTTCCGTGAATTTTGGAGACCGGTTTTGACTTTGCATTAATAGTTATGTTATAGTATATCCCGAATGTTTACATGGACAAAGATTCAGGGAGAAATCATTTGTCCATCTGTTTTTTTCAGATATAAGGTGCGAAAATGTTTTGCTTTCGCATCCTGGAAAGGAGATGCTTTTGGAAACAGAATGCATCAATGTCGCCTCTCTCGATGCGGCTGCCCGGGAAAGAGTGATTCTGAGGGCCGGACGCATCATCAGGGAAGGGGGACTGGTTGCTTTTCCAACCGAAACCGTTTACGGACTTGGAGCCGATGCCATGAACGCGGAGGCAGCAGCCCTTATTTATCAAGCAAAAGGACGGCCTTCCGATAATCCTCTGATCGCCCATATAGCTGATTTTGGTCAGGTGGAGGAGCTGGCGGCCCGGGTGCCGGAAGATGCCTGGAAGATTATGGAGGCTTTCTGGCCCGGTCCTCTTACCGTGATACTTGAGAAGAAATCTGCGGTTCCGGATGGAACGACAGGAGGCTTGCCTACGGTTGCCATAAGGATGCCTTCTCATCCTGTGGCAGCGGAGCTGATTCGGGCCAGCGGCAGAATCATAGCTGCGCCCAGTGCCAATCTGTCCGGCAGACCCAGCCCGACGACAGCGGCCCACGTCTATGAGGATATGAAAGGTCGGATTCCTCTGATCCTTGACGGAGGACCGGTAAGGATTGGAATTGAATCGACGATTATTGATATGACCGGGCAGATGCCGCTTATATTGCGCCCGGGATATATTTCCCCGGAAGACCTGAGCCGGGTCTGTTCCATGAAGGTCACGGTGGATCCGGCTGTAGCATCAAAAACCATGCAGACGGACATCAAGGCCAGGGCACCCGGCATGAAATACCGTCACTATGCACCTAAAGGGCAATTGATTCTTGTGGAAGGGCCTGGGGCGGCCGTGACGGCGGCCATTAACAGCTTTGCCTTCCGTGACCGGGAAGAAGGTCACCGGGTGGGTGTGATATCCACGGAGGAGACGAGTTCAGCTTACTTGGCAGATGTGGTGAAAAGTGTGGGAAGCCGGAAACAACCCGAGACGATTGCTTCGGGACTCTACCGGATACTCCGGGATATGGATGAGGCCGGATGCGACTGTATCTATTCGGAAAGCTTTTATGACGAGAATCTTGGCGAAGCTATCATGAACCGGCTGCTCAAGGCGGCCGGTTACCGTCGAATTCAGGTCCGCTCTTCCGGGAAAGAATCCGGATTTGAGATTGCAAAGGATCCGGGGCTAAAAGGGCAGGAGGCACATCGGAATGACGAAAAGACAGGAGGAGAAAAAGGAAAGCAATCGTAAATCCATGAGGATGATTGTGCTGATTCTCCAGCTTGGAATCACCATGATGACAACGGTTTTTTTGTCCGGTTTTCTGGGGAGGATCCTTGCTTACAGCCTGCATAACCTTTTGCTTTTTCCCCTCTTTCTGCTTCTGGGAATCCTGGCCGGCTTTCGATCCTGCTATCGATTGATCCTCAGATTTACCAGTTTAAAGAACCCGGAAAAGTCCCGGCTGGCCCCGGATTTTGACGGATGGTCAGAGGAAGCGCCGGGCATGGGATTTTGCTATGATCCACGGATGGACGGGGAAGAAGACCCGGATGAAGGAGATGAGGAAGTTGGCGGACCGTGATTTGAGAGAAACCCAGATTGATCTGATGATTGGATGTGTCATCCACAGCCTGATCTTTGAAGTAATCGGACTCATCGTCGTGAATAACAGACTTTCCTACAGCCTGGGCGTGATACTGGGAACACTTACAGCCCTGGCCTGCAGTTACAGTATGTACAAGGGCATTGCCAAATGTGCCGGCCTGGACTCCTGGACGGCCAGGAGAAAGATGTCTTTCTACAGTGTCCTGAGGATGGTCTTTATGTTTCTGATATGCGCAGGGGGGCTTTTGACCCGCTTTGTCAGTTTTCCGGGAATCCTGATCGGCCTGGTCGGGCTGAAAACCGCCGCATATCTCCATGTCTATACCAATGTTTATATTACAAGAAAATACTTTCGCAAGTACCTGTAGGTGATGGAAAAGAAGGAGATGAGAATCAGGTTATTGTCATAAATAGTAATACCTTAAAAAAAAGCAGATTATGAAAGAAGGTGAGAGTATGGCATATGGGGCAGCAGGACCAGCGGCAGTACCCATGTTGCTAAGCAGTGGAAATGAGGCAGATTTTTTTATACACAGCTATTATGAGTTTCGCTTGTTCGGCGGGCCGATAGTGTCTATCAACACCACCATGGTTACTACGGTGATTGTCTGTCTGGCGATTCTGGTTCTGATCCTGATCGCCCGCCATGAGATCATGAAGGATTACGATGAGCCCAACCTGGTTCAAAACCTGGCGGAAATGCTGGTGGAAACCCTTGACGGGATTGTCAACAGCAACATGGGCAAGCATGCCAAACCCTATATGAATTATGTGGAAATACTTATGGTTTTCATCTTGATTTCCAACATATCCGGTTTATTCGGCCTGCGGCCGCCCACGGCAGATTTTGCAACCACATTTGGTCTGGCTTTTATTACCTTTATGCTGATAGAGATTGCATGGATCAAGTCTAATGGCCTGGGATTTGTAAAGGACCTTTTGGAGCCTTTCCCGATTTTTCTGCCGGTAAATATTATCAGTGAGTTTTCTACGCCCGTGTCCATGTCCCTGCGTCTTTTCGGCAATGTCATGGCCGGCACCATAATGATGTCGCTCTGGTACGCTTTGATGCCCTGGTTTGCCAAGATCGGACTCCCCTCTTTTCTTCATGGGTATTTCGACTTGTTTTCCGGTGTCATCCAGACTTATGTATTCGGTATGCTGACGATGGTATTTATCACCGACCGCTATCCGGATTAGAGAAAAAACTACAGAAATAATCATTTACATTATTATGCCCTGAATCATGACAAAGGGGCGCTCAGTATTATTATGAGGAGGATTTATTATGTCTCAGATTACAAATGAAGGTTTAGTTGCAGCTTGTTCCTGTATCGGTGCAGGTCTCGCCCTGATCGCCGGTATCGGACCCGGTGTCGGACAAGGTATCGCAGCCGGCCATGGCGCCGCTGCCGTAGGGCGGAATCCGGGTGCCAGAGGTGACATTACTTCCACCATGCTTCTCGGCCAGGCCGTTGCAGAGACGACAGGTCTTTACGGACTGGTTATCGGCCTGATCCTGCTGTTTGCCAATCCCATGATCGGAAGATTTTAAGAGCAGGTCTTTTTGTGCAGATTGTGCTGCCCGACAAAGATTGAAAGCGATTAGAATTTACTGGTAATCGAAAGGAGGCCAGGGCATGTTATTAGAAACGCTGGTCTATGACCAGAGGATATTCGGCCTGGATCCACAGCTTCTCTTTCAGATGTGTTTTCAGATGCTCGCGGTATTTATCCTCTTCCTGCTGGGAAGCTATCTTCTGCTTGATCCGGTCAGAAAGATTCTCAACAACCGGAAAGAGCGGGTGATGAAGGATGTCCGCGAGGCAGAGGAAAACCGGCTGGAAGCAGAACGTTTACGGGAAGAATATGACAAGAAAATAAAAGAGATTCAACAGACTGCCGATCAGATTCTAGATGACTCCAGAAAGAAAGCCCTTGCAAGGGAGGAGCAGATTATTCTGGAAGCCAGACAGGAGGCAGACCGCATTGTCGAAAATGCGCAGAGAGAAGCAGAACTTGAGAAAAAGAGAGTAGCGGATGAGGTGAAGAATGAGATTATTTCCGTTGCTTCCCTTCTCTCCGAGAAAATCATCGGTGCTTCCGTGGATACGGAGATGCAGAACAGGCTGTTTGAGCAGACATTGAAAGAAATGGGTGAAGAAACATGGCAAAACAGCTGAACATGGTTTATGGAGATGCTTTGTTTGAAGCAGCCATGGAGGAGAATTGTCTGGATGCCATTTATGAAGAGGTTGTCATGGTCCGTGAGATCTTCCGTCAGGAGAAGGATCTGGGCAAGATTCTCAGTCATCCCAAGATTCCCAAGGAGGAGAAACTTCAGGTGGTCCGCAATATTTTTGACGGAAAAGTATCCGGAGAGACAGCCGGTCTGATATGGCTTGTCGTTCAGAAGGACCGCCAGAAAGAGATCCCCGCCATACTGGACTATTTCATTCATCGTGTGAAAGAATATCGGGGGATCGGTACGGCTTATGTGACCACGCCCTTCGCTTTGACACAGGACCAGAAAGAGAGATTAAAGAAGCGCCTTTTACAGACGACAGAATACAGGTCTTTTGAGATGAATTACCGCATGGATCCAGCCCTGTTGGGGGGAATGGTGATCCGAATCGGAGACCGGATTTATGACAGCAGTTTAAAAACCCAGCTTTTTACCCTGTCTAAAGAGCTGTCCGGAATCCGCTTGTAAATTATGAATTATCAGGGAATAGATAGAAAGAAGGTGTAACAGGCTCGATGAATATAAGACCGGAAGAGATCAGCTCTGTGATCAAAGAGCAGATCAGACAATATGCCGGGAAGCTTCAGACCTCTGAAGTAGGTACCGTGATCCAGGTTGCCGACGGCATCGCCCGCATTCACGGACTGGAAAATGCCATGCAGGGTGAGCTGCTGGAGTTTCCCGGAGAAGTATATGGGATGGTCATGAATCTGGAGGAAGACAACGTGGGAACCGTTCTTCTGGGTGATCACCGGAATATCAGTGAAGGTGACACGGTAAAAACCACGGGAAGGGTGGTTGAAGTCCCTGTTGGCGATGCCATGACAGGCCGTGTTGTCAACGCCCTGGGCCAGCCTATTGATGATAAAGGACCCATTGAATCCGACTCCTACCGCCCTATCGAGAGAGTGGCTCATGGAGTTATTGAAAGAAAAAGCGTGGACACACCGGTACAGACCGGGATTAAAGCCATTGACTCCATGATTCCCATAGGCCGGGGACAACGTGAGCTGATTATCGGTGACCGTCAGACCGGAAAAACAGCCATTGCCATAGATACCATCATCAACCAGAAGGATCAGAACATGCACTGTATCTATGTGGCCATCGGACAGAAAGCGTCCACGGTCGCGCAGATCGTCAAAACTCTGAACGAATACGGAGCCATGGCTTATACTACCATTGTATCCTCTACAGCCAGTGAACTGGCTCCACTTCAGTATATTGCCCCTTATACCGGCTGCGCGATCGGTGAAGAATGGATGGAGAGAGGGGAAGATGTACTGGTAATCTATGATGATCTGAGTAAGCATGCAGCGGCATACCGTACCCTTTCCCTGCTTCTTCGCCGTCCGCCGGGACGTGAGGCTTATCCGGGAGATGTATTTTACCTTCATTCCAGACTCCTGGAAAGGGCATCGCGTTTGTCCGATGACCTGGGAGGGGGATCTCTGACAGCGATCCCGATTATCGAAACCCAGGCCGGAGACGTATCGGCCTATATTCCTACCAATGTGATTTCCATCACGGATGGACAGATTTAGCTGGAAACCGAGTCTTTTAATGCCGGTTTCCGGCCGGCCATCAATGCTGGATTGTCGGTATCCCGTGTTGGAGGATCTGCCCAGATCAAGGCCATGAAGAAAATTGCGGGCCCTGTTCGTACGGAGCTTGCCCAGTACAGGGAGCTGGCGGCTTTTGCCCAGTTCGGTTCGGAACTGGATGCGGATACCAGGCAGAGACTGGACCAGGGTGAAAGGGTTCGGGAGATCCTGAAACAGCCTCAGTATAAGCCCCTCCCTGTGGAAAAACAGATTTTGACCATCTATGCTGTGACCAGGCATTATCTGCTGGATGTCCCGGTCAATCGCGTCCTGGAATTTGAAAAAGGTCTGCATGAATTTGTGGATACCAGATATCCGCAGATTTATCAGGACATCCGTGACAGCAAAGAGATCAGTGCCAATACGGAAGAGATGATCAAAAAGGCGATTACCGAGTTCAAAGAGAGCTTTTAAAGGCGGTGAGAGAGAATGGCTTCGATGAGAGATATCAAGCGGCGCAGGGACAGCATCGAGAACACCCAGCAGATTACCAAGGCTATGAAACTGGTTGCTACCGTAAAGCTCCAGCGCGCCAAGACGAGAGCCGAGGACGCCAAACCCTATTTCCATAAAATATATGAAACTGTCCAGGATATTCTCTCCAAATCCCCCAGCCTCAACCACCCCTACCTTGTCCATAACGGATCGGAAAAGAAAGGGATTCTGGTGGTGACATCCAATCGGGGACTGGCAGGAGGATACAACAACAATGTGGTAAAAAAAGTGGAAGAACCTGGATGGAACAAGGAAGACCTTGTGATCTGGGGAATCGGGAAAAAAGGGATCGAAGCTCTGTCACACCGGGGATATCCTATCCATGATGATGATTCGGATGTGATTAATGACCCGCTTTTTTCTGATGCGGTCCTGACAGGACAGAAAATGCTGGACGCTTATCTGGCCGGAGAAATCGGTGAGATCTATGTCGCCTATACCAATTTCAAAAATACGGTGGTTCATGAGCCGGTTCTCCTGAAGCTTCTTCCGGTAGACAGATCCGGTTCCGGGACAGAGCCCGGCAATGACGGGGAAACTGCGACAGAGAAAACGGCACCCATGAACTATGAACCGGAAGCTGAAGAAGCTTTGAATATGCTGATTCCAAAGTACATCAACAGTATTATTTACGGAGCATTTATCGAGGCAGCGGCCAGTGAGAACGGTGCCAGAATGCAGGCTATGGATTCGGCCACCAGCAATGCTCAGGATATGATCGCTTCGCTGTCTCTTGCCTACAACCGGGCAAGGCAGGGAGCCATCACCCAGGAACTGACGGAGATTATTTCAGGAGCGGAGGCTTTGAGCTGAATAAAAATTGTAAACCTATACATTTACCTTTTAGAGGAGAAATAATGATGGAAGCACAGAACACAGGGAAAATAACCCAGGTTATCGGTGCCGTTCTGGATATAAAATTCGGGCAGGGTATTTTGCCCGAAATCAATGATGCTGTCACTATCCGGCGGAAGGATGGCAGTAAGCTTGTCGCGGAAGTGGCCCAGCATCTTGGGGATGATGTGGTACGCTGTATTGCCATGGGACCGACGGATGGTCTGGTCCGGGGTATGGAGGTTATTGCAACCGGATCACCGATTACAGTTCCTGTGGGGGAGGAGACCCTGGGGCGTATTTTTAATGTACTGGGAGATCCCATTGATAATAAACCGGCCCCGGAAGGAGTAAGGAGAGATCCTATCCACAGAAAGGCTCCGACTTTTGCGGAACAGTCGACCGAGATGGAAATCCTTGAGACAGGCATCAAGGTCGTCGATCTCCTGTGTCCCTATCAGAAGGGCGGGAAAATCGGTCTCTTCGGAGGTGCCGGTGTCGGCAAGACCGTTCTGATTCAGGAACTGATTCGTAATATAGCAACCGAACACGGCGGATATTCCGTATTTACAGGTGTAGGTGAGCGGACCCGTGAGGGAAATGACCTCTATACCGAGATGAGTGAGTCCGGCGTTATCGAAAAGACGGCCATGGTTTTCGGCCAGATGAACGAACCTCCGGGTGCCCGTATGAGGGTGGGCCTGACAGGCCTGACCATCGCCGAGTATTTCCGTGATGAAGCAGGAAAGGATGTCCTCCTTTTTATTGACAATATTTTCCGTTTCACTCAGGCAGGATCAGAAGTATCCGCTTTGCTGGGACGGGTTCCCAGTGCCGTAGGTTACCAGCCTACCCTTCAGACCGAGATGGGTGTTCTCCAGGAGAGGATTACGTCCACCAGGAAGGGGTCGATTACTTCCGTTCAGGCAGTATATGTGCCGGCTGATGACCTTACAGACCCGGCTCCGGCTACGACTTTTGCCCATCTGGATGCCACGACTGTACTGTCCAGAGCAATCGTGGAGCAGGGTATTTACCCGGCAGTGGATCCTCTGGAATCTACTTCCCGAATCCTGGATCCCCAGGTTGTTGGTGAGGAACACTACCAGGTAGCCCGGAATGTCCAGGAGATCCTGCAGCGATACAAGGAACTGCAGGATATCATTGCCATACTGGGTATGGACGAGCTGTCAGAAGATGACAAGATGCTGGTAGCAAGAGCCAGGAAAGTGCAGCGTTTTCTTTCCCAGCCCTTCTTCGTTGCGGAACAGTTTACCGGAACTTCGGGACGCTATGTTCCCCTGTCCGAGACTATCCAGGGCTTTAAAGATCTTCTGGATGGAAGGTATGATGAGATTCCGGAAGGAATGTTCCTCAATGCCGGCAATATGGATGATGTCCTGGAACGCTATAGGAACAAGTGACAGGCAGGTGATGGGATGGCAGATAAAGAATTCATGCTGGAAGTGATCCGGCCTGACCGGATCTTTTATACGGGCAATGTGCGCATGGTTGAGTTCAATACCACAGAGGGGGAAGTGGGCATTTATGCGGGGCATATACCTATGACCCAGATTATTGCTCCCGGGAAGCTGATCATCACGGATGAAAAAGGGGAGAGGGCTGCCGCTCTTTTGTCCGGATTCGCCGAGATTGGACCTGACCGGGTGGAAATCCTGGCGGAAGCCTGTGAATGGCCTGAGGACATTGACCGGGCCAGGGCGGAAGAAGCCCGGATCCGGGCGGAACGAAAGCTTAGCAATCCCGACGGCCATACAGATTTGCTCCAGGCAGAGCTCGCCTTGAAGAGGGCATTGATCAGGCTGAGCATATCAGAACGACATTGATTGACCTTTGAATCATATATGTTTTGAGGCGGAGTCCCTGGGGCTCCGCCTTTGCTCTGGCATAAGGTATCCTATACAATCGGCCCATACAACCAGCCCATACAATTGCGTCAATAATTTGTAGACAGAATGGGAGCCTGAGATTTATAATATAAGCAATGTAATCATAATCAAGGGAGGGACAGAGGATGAATCTTAATGAACTGGTAACCTACATTGAAGAGCTGACATTCCGCACGACCATGTTTGGCTATGACCGGGATGAAGTTGATGTGCAGCTTGATAAAATCAATGATGAGATCATGGCCCTTGTTAAGAAAAAGGATGACGAGATAGCCGCCCTGAAGAGCGGGGCCGTGATCGTAGAACAGGCAGATTCCGGAAAGAAGGAAGCAAAGCCGGTAAAAGAGGAAGATGCAGAAAAAGGAGCCGGGGAAGCTGAGCGAAAGCGCCCGGGTCTTTTCGGAGAAGAAGAAGACTTGGAGAGTCCGGAAGATTCTGACCAGACTCTTAGGGATCCGGAAGAAATTGAAGAAATCCTTACCCGCAATGAAGAGCTTAAGGAAGAATTGTCTCTCCTCAAAGACAGAATAGCTTCTCTTGAGGGAGACCTGGAACAGATGACAGACCGGGCTGAAAAAGCCCAGGCCCAAGTCCGCGAAGCTTCCGAAAGAATCCAGGCTCTGGAAGATCATATACAGACACTGGAGGAAGAGAAAGCCATTCTCCAGGCCCGGGCAGAGTCAGAGGAAGACCGGGAAGAAGGTCAGGAGGCGGATGCTTCTGACCGTCAAACCGATGAGAAGGAGGGTATGGTCCTGGAGGAAGAAGCAGAAGAATCTGAGGACAATCAGGAAGAAGACGACGAAGAAGACGACGAGCCTGCCGTTCTTCTTGTGGATGAAGATACGGAAGAAGCGGAAGAGCCGGAGAAGATTGTTCCCGGGACCACCGATGAAGCTTATAACCAGTATATGCGTAATGCAGACCTGCTCTGCAGACAATTGTCCATGATCGATGACCAGAAGGAAGGAATTCTTAACGAGGCCAGGTCGGAAGCAGAGGGAATCATCAGCCAGGCCAGAGAAAAGGCAGATACGGTAATCGAGGAAGCCAACGTGCAGGCCGGAATCATTGTGGACGAGGCGAATACGGAAGCAGAGAATATCAGGAGAGACACAGAAGAAGAGAAGAAGACCATTCTCGACGAAGCTTACAAAGAGAGAGACGACAGACTGAAGAATCTGCAAAGAGATCGTGCCCTCTATATGCAGCTGGTTGAGAAAAAGGCAGCAGTTCTTGAAAATCTCAGAAAATTGTCTTCCGAGGCGGAAAAACTCGCCGGGGACTATGAGAATCCGGATTATGAGGCTCTCCTTCCGGCAGACCAGGACCAGGCAGGCTGATTATGTTAAGATTGATCATTTTTGACATGGACGGGCTGATGATTGATTCGGAGCGCTTGACCATGCAGGCCTACCTGGATGTGGGAAAGGCCTGGGGCCTCCCGGTGACCCGGGAGCAGTTTCTCAGCATCATGGGGAAGAATTCGATCGATATCAAAGCACAATACCGGAAGAATTTCGGGGAGAACATTGATGCGGACAGACTTTTCAGGGAGGTCGGCCTTCTAAGAGATCAGAGGTGCCGGAAAGAAGGCATTCCTGTCAAAAAGGGTCTGGAAGAACTTCTCCATATGCTGAAGGAGAAGGCTCCTGACCTGCCTCTGGCTGTTGCCAGCGGATCCGATGAAGAGGTAATCCGTCATCATCTGAACTCCATAGGGGTTGCACATTACTTTAATGATATGTTATCTTCTAAAGACGTCAGGCGGGGCAAGCCTTCGCCTGATGTGTTTCTTATGCTCTGTGACAGGTTCGGGGTTTCCCCGGAAGAGACATTGGTATTGGAAGATTCGCCTAATGGAATTCGGGCCGCCCTGGCCGGAAGGATGAAGACCATTGCTGTACCGGATATACAGCCCGTGCCTGAAGACCTCGAGAGAGAATGCTATGCTCTTGTCCGGGACCTTGAGGAGGCCATTCCATATATAGTCCGGCTGCTTTGACCTGTATGGATAATCTGCTGTGAAGATGCGGCCGGCTGACTCTGATTCAACCTGGTGGTGCCGGTTACGGCCGGCATGTGCCTTTATTAGGGAATAAATACTATGGAAACACTAAAAAAATGCATCAGCCAAATATTGGATCAAGATTTGCTGACCATGAACATCAGCGGACCAAGGAAGAAAGAATCGATGAAACGCTATGATTTGCGGCCGGTTTTTCTTCGCGGCCGGCTGATGTTTCAGCTTGAGGGCTTTGACGGGACCCAGGTTTTCCATGAAAATCTGGATCGGCAGGGAATCATGACCAGAATCGAAGAGATCCTTCCCGGCTACCGGAATGTCAGAATCCTGACAAAGGAAGAGGAGATCACCGGTCTCATAAGCAAGAAGGGTAAGGTGACATTACAAAGGAAGAGGCTTCAGGGCAGCAAGAAAGATTCCCCACCCAGGATTAGCTATGACCATAACAGGACAAAACGGTATATTCTGCCGGAAGGAGTTCCGGTTCCCTTCCTGATTGATCTGGGGGTCATGAACCAGGAAGGGAAGATTCTTGGAAAAAAATATGACAAATTTCGGCAGATCAACCGTTTCCTTGAATTCATCGAAGACATTCTTCCTGCCCTCAGGGACCGGTCAGCCAGGAAAGGCGACGGAGAGATTACCATCCTGGATTTCGGATGCGGCAAGTCCTACCTCACATTTGCCATGTACTACTACCTGCATATCCTGAAAGGTCAGAATATTCGGATTATCGGACTGGACCGCAAGAAAAAGGTCATAAGGGATTGCCGGAGTCTTGCCGAAAAATACGGCTATGACAAACTGACTTTTCTGGAGGGAAATATTGAGGATTACCGGGGTCTGACCCATGTGGATATGGTTGTCACTCTCCATGCCTGCGATACGGCCACAGACTATGCTCTGGCCAAAGCAGTTCTCTGGGGTGCCAGGGTGATTCTGTCCGTTCCCTGCTGTCAGCATGAGCTGAACAAACAGTATAGGGGGAAGGGAGAAGATCCTTTTGCAGCAGTTTCGGATTATGGTATTCTCAAAGAACGTTTCTGCGCACTGGCAACGGATGGAATCCGGGCAAAAATGCTTGAGGCCATGGGATACAGGACACAGATTCTGGAGTTTATCGATATGGAACATACACCGAAAAATCTGCTGATCCGGGCCACTCTCCAGGAAGACAGTTTTCAGGAAGAAAGGTCCACAAAAAATACAGAAGAAGATGGAGCCGGGAATGTAAAGGGAGATAGCAGCAGGAAAAAAGCAGCCCGCCGGGAAGCCATGGGCCTGTGTCGGATGTTCGGTTTCCGACCTTCCATCGTCCGGCTGCTTGAGGAAGGAGAAGGGGAATGAAAAACAATTTAAAAATGATCATTGCCCCTCTGCTTGTGGCTATGTTTGTATTCGCGGTATCCTTTGCCGTATTTAATTATATGGATGTAAAGGAAAAAGGGGAGGCGGTTGCGGAGATGTCCAACCCCTCCTACCCGGTCATGGAGCTGGTTTCCGACGGCGTCGCTTATAATCTGATGTGGGGTTACCGGGGTGATGTGGACCTGTCCTTCGCAAGGAACAACATTGCCTTGACCGACAGTAAGGGTAAGATCGAGCTGAGGCTCCATACATTTGATTATGATATTACGGCCATCCATTATCGCCTCTTTAAAAAGAGTCCGGACAAAGCCCTGGAGGAGGGAACGCTCAACAAGCTCGAACATGAAAATGAAGAAAATGTTAAAACGGCATCTCTTTCTTTTGATACCGAGATCAAAAACGGACAGACCTATTATCTCCAGTTTGTAATCCGCCTTGATCAGCAGACCCAGGTCTGCTATTACACCAAGCTGATGAATGGATCCGGAAGCCATTTTACAGATTATGTATCCTTTGCGGAGAACTTTCACAATAATCTTTTTGACGATACGACCATAGAAGAGAATGCCATATATCTTGAACCTTCCGAGAATGTCCGGGAATCCACCATAGAAAATGTGGGCATCCATTCCAGCCTCAGTGCCATTTATTTCGGCAGCGCTGTTATGTCTGCACAGGATGAACCCAGAATTTCGATCCGGGAAATGAACGATACCTATATGGTGCTCCAGATGAAGACCATAGTATCCAGCGAACAAAAGCAGGAGTATGATATGACGGAGAACTATAAACTCCGTTATACTCCGGACCGTATGTATCTCCTGGATTATGACAGAAAGCTGGCCGCTTACTATAATGAGGAACTGATCGACGAAAAGGACAGTATGATCAATCTGGGGATCCAGGACATCAATAAGGTTAATTATGTGTCGGCTGACGAGGGGAAAAAAGTCTGTTTCAGTGAGCAGGGTCAGCTATGGTATTACGATTATCAGAACTCAAATGTGACCAATGTCTACAGCTTTGTTCCGGATATGAAGACGGACCTGCACAACGACACCAGCAACCATGACATTAAGATCCTGGATATGGATGCCAAAGGAAATATCATATATCTGGCTTATGGCTATATAAACCGGGGACACAGAGAAGGACAGAACGGAATCCTTGTGATGAGCTACCGGGCAGCAAGGAATGTTTCCGAGGAGATGGTTTTTCTGGAGACCAATATGCCCTGTGACCAGATGAAAGAGGATGTGCAGAAGTTTGCCTATCTGAATCAGGAGCAGAAGTTTTATTGCTGTCTGGAGGGGACCCTCTACGAAATCGATCTGAAGGAAAAATCATTTCATGTCATGAGGGAAGGTCTGGAAGATGATATGCTGACGGCTTCTAAGAAGCAGAACATCATTGCTCTCCAGAAGGAGAAGGATTTGATGAAGAGCCGGGAGATCGATCTTCTTAACCTGGATACGGGCATGACAAAAAATATCCAGTGCAGTGATAACCGTAGAATCTGTTCGATTGGTTTCCTCACGGAAGACTTTATATACGGAGAGACCGAAGAAGAGAATCTGGGGATTCAATCAGACGGAAGCATTTTCTTCCCCATGTCTGTTTTGCGCATTGTGAATTCTTCCGGAAAAGAGATCAAGACTTATAAAAAGTCCAATCGTTATTTTACGGACACAAAAGTGGAAGGAAATGTACTGGAAATGACGCTGGCAAGGCGCAAGAAGTCGGGAGCCATTAATGAGACAGGCAAACGGGATTATATCCGTTATAAAGACGCAGAATCCAAAAATGAAGCTTCCCTTACCTACAAGTACTCCAACATCTATTGGAACCAGCTTCATCTGCGGTTTCCCGAGTATGTATATATTCAGATTAAGCCGGATGTTCTGACGGCCAGGATTACTACCAGGGAAGACAGTCCTCTGATGACCCTGGGCAAAGAAGGGGAGAAGAGTGTACGCTATTATGTTTATGCTTCAGGAAAGGAACAGGGCGTTTATCATACCCTTGCAGCGGCTATCACTTCCGCCTCTGACCACAGGGGCCAGGTCGTTGACAGCAGGGAGGAGACCCTCTGGGAGTGTGCTTTTCCTCCTTACATGAAGGTAGCCGGCATGGATCAGGTTGTCAAAGTTTCTTCCAAAAAGAAATCCCTGGCAGGATGCCTGGCAATGATCGCCGCGGTGAACGGGAATAATATTCCGGTAGAGAAAATTGATACAAAAGCCGGAAATCCCGCCTCCCTTCTTGAAAAATACAGCGGGCATGATGTTTTGAATCTGACAGGATGCAGCACGGACCAGATTCTGTATTATGTCAGCAAAGGATGTCCGGTTCTGGCCAAATATTCGGGGAAACATTTTGTGGTGATTATGAGTTATAATTCAACCAACATCCGCTATCTGGATCCGGTTTCCGGACTGTCTACGTCGGTCGACCGGGCCGGTCTCACCGAAAAGCTGCGAAAAGCCGGCGATGTCTACTACTCCTATCTGGAGGAATAGAAGAAATGAAAGGACAGTGACCCGGTCAGAAGGTCTCCTGGCCCGGGTCTCAGCCCTGCCCCATCCGCTTATCTGCCCGTAATTACATAATAAATGAAAACGAGGACCAGGAAATGAAGGGGGTAAAATAAATAGAAAAAATATTTGCATCCCCTTCCCCGTTCTCCGTTATAAAGAAGAAGTATGGGGACGGAGAGAACACAGGCGTATTCTTTATCCCAGGATAAGAAGGCAATGGCGAAGAGAGGAAGGAGAGCCGAAAGAATTTCCACCGAGGAAATCCGGTTCATTCCCTCCGGATGCCGCAGAGACAAAAGATAGAAAAGGTAGACAGTTATCACACCGAGGGCACCGTAATCCGTGTGCAGATAATCTGCCAGCAAGGGAAGGACCAGACCGGTCAGGGAAAGGAAGCGAAGATTTCCTTTGGCGTATTTGAACATAATCATCCCGGAAAAGGCCAGGAACAAGGTAAGCATGACACTTTGGTGGCCGGTCGAAATAATCCGCTTATCCATAAAGAGATTGAAGGGGATTTCCGACAGAAGGGCAAAAACAGCCAGAAGCAGCAGATGGTATTTTATTCTTTTTGTATGAAAGAACCCTTCTGCCAGCATACAGGCGAATATGGGGAATGCAGCCCGCCCCAGGCAGCGCATAGCAAAGTATACATTGCCTGGAAGCATGTCATAAAACACATATCCGATATGGTCGATGAGCATGCTCAGGACAGCTATCATTTTTATCTGGAATTGATTCAGTGAAAAAGGCCCTTTATTTGCCATGGTATCTTCAGTCCCTTGTTTTTCATTTTTTACTGTCTGTGAATATCTTTTCTGCTATCTATGAGTATAAGACAAAAAGGAAAAGATGAAAAGATTTTTTGAGATTGCAGGACATGGCGGAGGGAAAAGTATCCCGTAAATCATTTTGGAGGTAGGTCAATGAGTCAGAATAAGCAGGACAAAAAAGCACGGAAAAGAAGACGGAAACAAAATGAATCCTTATTCCTGAAAATCGTGAGAATTTGGGGAACCATTCTGATAATCCTCATAATGGCCGGCGGATTCTTTTTTATAAAAAAAATCGGAATACCGGTTTTCCGCATGTACCGGGAAGCCTCCCGCATTGTGGATGAGTGCGATGAATCCGACTTCAGAGGAGAGCTTACTTCCATCATTTATGATGCCGACGGCAATGAGATCAAGAAGCTGAAAGGGGACAAGGATGTCTACTATCTGAGCTATGAAGATATACCCGATTCAGCCAAGCTGGCATTTATATCCACAGAAGATAAGAAGTTCACTGAGCACAGGGGTATTGATCTGACCGGAATCGCCCGGTCCCTTGCTTACAATATTACCCATCGGGGATACCGAATGATGGGAGGAAGTACCATAACCCAGCAGCTGGCCAGAAACATTTTCCTGGGATACGAGAAAACCTACAGCAGGAAAATGAAAGAAATCTTTATTGCGGCGAAACTGGAGAGGAAATACACCAAAGAAAAGATTCTGGAATTCTATCTGAACAATGTCTATTTTGCCAATGGATTTTACGGCCTGGAGGCTGCTTCCCAGGGCTATTTCGGCAAATCAGCATCCGAGCTTGATATTTCCCAGATTGCATTCCTGGCTTCCATACCCAATTCACCCAGTCGATATGATCCCTATGAACATATGGAAGACACTTTGCAAAGACGAAACCGTATTCTCAAAAGCATGTGTGACGACGGATATATTTCCCTGGAACAGATGCAGTACTCTGCCTCGGAAGAGCTTAAACTCTATGTCAAAAAAGAAACGGAAACCAATGACTACGTCCAGACTTATATTATCCGCTGCGCAACGGAAAGCCTGATGGTCCAGCAGGGATTTGAGCTCCGCTATGTCTTTGATTCCCCAAGCGAAAAAAAGGCCTACGATGAGGAATATAAGGAACTCTACGACAGCTGTCGGCAGAGCCTCTACAGTGCGGGATACCGGATCTACACCTCTATTGATATGAAATTGCAAAAACAGCTTCAGCAATCCGTATCGGATGTCCTGCTCAGAGAAGGTTTCGATCAGCGAAGTGATGACGGTGTATACAAACTCCAGGGAGCTGCCGTATGTATTGACAATGAGACCGGCAGAGTCCTGGCTGTAGTCGGCGGACGGGAAGCCGACCAGGAATCCTTCGGATTAAACAGAGCTTACCAGAGCTTCCGGCAGCCGGGAAGTGCCATAAAACCCGTTCTTGTATATGGACCGGCTCTGGGAAAGGGTTATACACCCGACAGTATTCTGGACGACAGCAGGATGACCGGGAAAAATAAAGTGAACAATACAGACGGCTACGAAGGGAAA
>CADBME010000316.1 GCA_902795715.1 uncultured Lachnospiraceae bacterium
CGCAATCAGATCCACTTCCTTGAGGATCCGCACCGCCCGGAAGGTCATATCCTCCAGGTTTCCGATGGGCGTAGCAACCAGATACAGCATCCCTTTATGATCATCCATCTCCATTACTCCTCTTGTCCCTTTTATCTCCCCCATACTTTATCATATTTTCCTTTGGCAGGCCATAAGATATTCCAGGTCTGCCGGATCCACTCGGACAGGGGGGAATCTTTCCCCTATCCGGTGCCATGCATTTATCGCGCAAAAATCCCCCAAAACAAGCGTCCTGCTCATTCCGGGGGATTATCATCATAGTTTTTTCATCATCATATCATTATTCCATCTGGCTTTTGACCAGTTCAATGCTCTTTAGGATGCTCCGGTATAAACCGCAATCTCCATAAACCTGGAGGATAATATTTGCCGACTTTTCAAAACATTTCAGAGCATTATCATAATCGCCCATGTCATGATAGACCATGGCCATGCTGTTGGCAATCGCTCCTGCATGGTAGGATACGCCCATTCCGGCAGACCGGAGGAGGTCCTCTCCCTTACGGCACATATCCAGAGCCAGATTGTAGCGGCCCTTTCTGCTGTAGATTGAGGACAGATTCTGATAGGTTACCGCAATCTCATCTTCCGCCTCCCGAAGGGTTTCCAGAATCTTCAGGGCCATCTTAAAGTGGACTTCCGCCTGATCCAGGTCTTTAAGCTTAATCAGGACTACCGCCTTATTGTTATAAAGGCTGGCCATGTGGAAGGGTTCCGTATCCGGATTAGCCTTATACTTTTCTTCCACCTTACAGAGGATATCATAGGATTCTTCGACCATATTAAAAGCCTGATAAGCGTTGGCTATGTTCAGATACAGGGTTGCCTCCGACACCGGGTCCAGGTACTCTCCTGCATCCGCCATCCAGACCAGCTGCTGGGCCACCTGCTTCATACAGGCTTCCCTGTTTCCCTTGTTCCGGAAGATTCCCATCAGCTCATTGTTCAGAGATATCCTGATTTGCGGAGGATTGGTCTCATCATTGACTTCCTTGAGCAAAAACTTTTCTGCCTCATCAATTTTATTCTGTTCATATAAAGAGTCCAGATATGCCAATTTGCTTTCCAGCGTCATAGTCTGCTCCCTCCTCTATAGTTTCCCTGCTCTCTCGGCAATCTGCCCGACATAGCTTTCCAGGAAGGGCTGCCGGCCGCAGATGATCCCCTGTTTATTCAGCTCATTAAGAAGAAGACCGGCAATCTCTTCGACCACCTGGATGACCTCATCTTCTTCATTAACTTTTGTGGCACTGTAGCTGTAGTCTTCCCATGCCTCTATTTGTACAGGAAGGGAGATCAGCTTCTCAAGCAATGGGGATAAGCCCTGGAGGATGCCAAGTTCCTCAAGTCCCTTGCGCATCCACTTGTAATAAGGGGTATATTTCTTTGCCAGCATATAAGCTATGGTCATAGCCGCAATTACGGTCTGATTGATGCAAAGAGAAGCCGTCACATAGTCTTTTCTGGCCATCATTCTCGGGTAATTGCTCTGGCCGCCATGGGAAAAGAGATGAAGCTGCTCTGCCAGCTTAAAGAGGAAGATCTTTTCCGGATAGTAGTTGAGAATCTCTTCTCTGACCCTGGAAAATGTCCCCTCATCGTCCCGGAAGACTTGTCCGTTAACTGCCGTTGCAATCCACTTCTCCTCGGCATACAGCCAGTAGTGTTTATCAAGAATCACGGACAGATCCGGCCGCATTTTCAGAATACTGCCATAAAACTCACTGATCTCCATGACTCCCCGACGCTGGTCCAGTCTGGGATTATAGTCAGAAATAGCGTCTCCCCAGAATCCGGCAGCGAAACGGATCCCTTCTTTTATGACCAGTTCCTGATAAGCTTCCTGGAGGGCTGCCCCTATGGCCTGATAATCCGTTTTGTTAAGCCACATGCAGAAACCCAGACTGAAATCATGATCTCTGGAAATCTCATCATCGAACCCGAAGCACTCCGACCCTTCTCCAACCAGGCCGACTGCAATTCTCTTTTCAAAAGAAGGGAACTTTTTATGGATCATTTCTTTTCCATACTGTTCATAGAAGTCCCTGCAGACCTCAATTGTAGACTTTACTTGTTCTGCCATAGATTACTCTCCATCCCGGTAAATCATTGAAATTTTACCATACACGACCTTCACCTTTCCGGAAGCCGTGAATCAAATCACGATGTGTACAGGTATACACACCGTGATCCTAAAAGCTTTATTATCGTTAGATTATTAATTAATGCGGATAAACTGCTGCTGTCCCATGTTGCAGATCGGGCAGTGGGAAAGAGTTGTGAAGGCCTTACCTTCTTTTGCCTCATCAAAAATGTATCCGCATGCCTTGCAATAGTAAATGCCATCCAGAGGATGAGCGGCTACATTCTCATTACCGCCTTTTGATGTAAGATCATCAACTGCGTCCTTAATCTGCATCTTGTGTAATTGCTCTAATAAAGTACCCATCCTAATACCTCCTGAAAACTATATCTAAAAATCTTGTTTCATAAATATCCTTTTATAAAGCCTGCTCTGCCTCATCAAGGGATTCATAGCCGTAAGCCTTTACCATCTTTTCCAGACTGATCTTATAACGGTTCTTCTGCGGATACATGATAATCTGAGCCAGATAAACGATAATGGTATGCTCAGAATATGTTTTTAGTTCGCTTCGCAGATAATTGCGCACACTGACCATTCCTGTGTCTCCGATTCCTTCGGCAGGCCGTCCGTGTTCTCTGACTTTGGGGTACTGAAGATCTACTTCCTCTTCCCACTTCATGAACTGATCCACAATTTTATCGATCATTTTCAAGGTTCTTTCTGCAATCTGGGGCAGGAGACCGCAAATCTGCTGATAATACTCCGGATCGGTCTCTTCCATCATATAAGCATACTTTTCCATGACCAGATTTCTCTCGGCTTTCTCTGCTTCGATCAGGTCATTCAGATAACTTTCCACCACATTATCTTCCCAGCTCTTCAATTGGGAAAGACGCATGATGACGAAGGTTTCCCAGTCGTCCTGACAATCAGCACGTCCGCCAACATTCTGTACGTTCTGGAACATGTCCCATTCTTTTTTTACGATCAAATGTTCATTCTCTGTCCGTCCCATATTCACCCTCCTTTGTTCTTATTTTAGCATTCCCCCGGAGGATTTTCTGGTAGGAATATAGCCTGAAAGTAGAAATATCAAGGTTTTTTACTTCCTGGTTTTTACAGAGAAAGAATGGAGGAATCAAACACCGATTTTTCCTATTATTTTTTATACTTCTTACCTCCCCGGACTTACTGCTTCTGATACAATAAGTAAAGTGAAAAAGAATTTCAATTGCCGTGATAAAGGAGGCATATATGCGAATAGGAATCTATAATCATCAGCACATGGTTGGAAGCTGCCCCATCTGCCGTCAGACTTACGTGCAGGGCATGATCGCTGACGCGCAAAAATGCCAGGGTAAAGCTATCAGTATTTATGGACAGGATTGTGAATTCTTCAACTATACCGATCTTGGCGATTATCCGCCGGAAGATATTGAAAGACCGGGTATCCGCCACCTGATTGAAGATGTCGAAAGCGGAAAGCTCGATGTGGTGGTATGTTATACCCTGAGCAAAATATCGACAGATATCGATCTTATCATGCATGTCTATCAGATTATCCGGGATCACAATGTTGAACTCATCACCTTTGCGGATGGAAAACATGCCATGGATGTCATGGACAAGGCACTGGAGAATTGGAAAAAATCTCATTAAAGGAATGACATACCTTATTATGGCTTCTCTGGGTTGGGCAGCCATAAGCAATATAATCCGCAAAGAACCCGGCAGCAAAAAACTGCCGGGTTCTTTGTGATTTTTTAATGATTGTATTCTATACAGGTTTAATTTTTAATCTTTCGGGCAAATGCCGAGGGTGTTTCCCCTTCGTATTTTTTAAAGATCTTACAAAAGTATCCGGCTTCACTATAACCAAGCAGGAAGGATATATCGGAAATATTCATCTCACTCATGGCCATATACTGTTTTGCCTTGAGAAGCTTACGCAGATGAATGTAATCCACTACACTGATCTTGTAGTATTTTTTAAAGATCCGACTGAGGTAACCGCTGCTGATCCCGGCCTGAGAGGACAGGTCGGCCAGGGAAATCTCACTGTGTTTGTTCTCTTCGATATACTTGAATACCCTGTTCATATGAATATATCGCATGGAACAGATCTGAGCATATACTTCGGTGATAATCTCAACCAGCCACTGGTAGCATAAAAACTCTTTTGAAACAATCCGGGAAGTAATCTCGTATTTGTTCTTCAGGTGGTCTCTCTGGGTTCGGTCCAGACCGGGTACCAGACTAAAAAGACCTCTTTGCAGAATCAGCATCTGGTTTTTCCTGTCCCCTTCATCACAATCATGGAATAACCATTCCGATACTTCAAAAGCCGAGTCATAGGAATTCTTGTAATTTCTTTCTTCAAAGGTCGCATAGAGCTCATCATAGATAGGATTAGCCCGGTCAGCGCTGACCTTTTCCCTGTTCTCTTTGACCAGAGAAAAGAGTTTCGTTCTGGATAAGGGCTTAAAAAGATACTGCTCAATACCGGTAGCCATTGCATTCTGAAGAAGTCCCAGATTGCAATAATTGGACAGAATGTACAGAGCAATTTCCGGAAAACGTTTTTTAATCTCCCGGCATAAAGTCAAGCCACTCTCAAGACCAACCATTACATCACAAAAAATCATTTGCGGATGTCTGGTATTTACCAGAGCAAGGGCCTGGTCTCCATTCTCAGCAACTCCAACCAGCCGGCAATTACCATCGCCCTGCAGCATCATGGAAAAAGCTCTCTGAAATTGATTATCCTGATCAATCAGTAAAATATCTGTCATAGATCTCTTACTCCTTCCTCTGTTTGAGCCGGATATACCACTTTCCCTTTCACTTTATTTTGAAAAAGGAATCTGGGGTAGTTTATTTCAGCTTCCAACGGGAACCTCAAGGATTGTCCTGTTCAGACCGGTATTGATATAGTAATTATCCCCATATTCATACCTGAATCTTTTTTCTGTATCTTCAATCATTCCCAATATAGAAGATCTGTCGCTGATTACTCCCAGTCTGCTCTTTCTGGAATCACCTGTTGCTTCCATCTGCATGGAAATTCTGCACATAGCACCGTTTTGCTCAACGTCAACAAAGAAATGACCACCTGTGTTTCTTGACTCCAGGTAGGCATCTACCATATAGATTACATAGGGAATCATACACCAGGATGGCAGCAGCTGGGATTCCATCATAGGCTGACAGTTGATCCGATAGTCAAAAACATGATCAAACTGGTCTTCAAGAATATTCAGATACTGCTGTAAAAGCTTCAGCTCCTGCTCAGCCGGAACCCTGTCCGAAGACTCCAGAAGATACTGTCTGAGGATATAGGAAAAATCAGAAATCAGGGACTCTGTTTTTTCCGCTTTTTCCAGAATTGCGATATTTGACAGACATGTCATCAGATTCAGGAACAGCTGCGTAGGCATTTTCATGCGAAGGTTGAGGAGGACCATATCCTCCACCCGTTCTGACAATTCCTGTGTTCGCTTTCGCAAGGCATCGTAATGTGTTACATTATGTTCATATTTGAGACAATCCATATGATAGGACTGCTTTTCCCCTATCTCAGATATTAAGCTGTAAACCAGCTGACCAATTCCTTCGATCCGGTTTTTCCCGTATCTGGGAAGGGCCTTCTCGTCATAGTCAAAATGGGAAATCTCACCCGGAATAGTGTCAAAATCCTCAACATCGCCATTCTCACACAGAATCGGTCCCCCGATGAGGGCCCCCATATACTGATTTTTAACAATAATGGGCACCGCTATATTCAACATTCCCGGCGGACAATTGAAAATATAGGGTATGCTTTGAATTGCGCTGGTTGCAGCGGCCATAGCATAGGACAACTGACAGCTCTGGTAAAATTCATCCTGCTTCGCTTTCGTAGAACAAAATAGCTCTTTATTATCATGATCCGTAACGGGGGTTCCCTTGTAATCTATAAAATAAAACGAAATCCCGGTGGCATCTCTGAGATTGGCCTGGATCCCTATTAAATAGTCTTCCGTAAACATACCTGAAAGTGAAGCATGACTATACTGATTTTCTGCCATGTTACCATCCATCATCTGACATTCTCCATTCCCTTTTCTGGTTTAAAATAGTACAAATCCATATTCACTATATGGTGCAATATTTCTTTAAATATATTATTTTCGACAAATTATATACCTTCAATTTTTAGCTGTAAAACATTCTAACATCTTTTTTATCTTTTTCATATTCTGTTTTTTGTGCAATATCTTATATGTTTTGCTCAAATTCTTTCATTTTTTCTCTTTTAGTCCATAATAATTTGTTGTGTTTTGTATTTTTTGACAGCAATTTTATATCATTGTACTATTCTGCTTATTTTATTATAATATTCCGACTTTTCCCGGAACAAAATTCCAGAAATACCCTTTGCTTCCTTTCAAGCAGTGACTCTCATTACAGAACTGTTCTTAAAGAATTACAAACAAAAAGACAGGAAGAAATGCTGGCATTTCTTCCTGTCCCTATAGTGAATCAAGCTTTAGGAATCAAACAATTCCTTTTATTAGTATAATCTATATGTGAGAGTGTGTTGAGACCGATTATACAGGTGATTACGCTTGAATGACCCATATTCTACTGGCCGCGAATCTTACTTACATTTTGATAAAATCTCTTCTGCCACCAATCCGGCAACCGATTCCAGCAAAGCAGGCACCTTATCTATCTTCTCCCAGGGGAGATCAAGATCCGGTCTTCCAAAATGTCCGTAAGCTGCAACCGGGCGATAAGTAACGTTGGTGAGAGACAACTTACTTATGATGCCGGCAACACTGAAGTCAAAAACTTCGCTCGCAGCTTTTTCAATAATCGAACACGGAACCTCTTCGGTTCCAAAGGTATCAATACGGATTGATACCGGTTCAGGAACACCGATTGCATAAGCAAGATTAACTTCACATCTTCTGCAAAGTCCTGCAGCAACGATGTTCTTGGCGGCATATCTGGCAGCATAAGCGGCCGATCGATCCACTTTTGTGGGATCCTTGCCTGAAAATGCGCCGCCGCCATGGCGGGCAATTCCGCCATATGTGTCTACTATAATTTTCCTTCCGGTAAGACCTACATCTCCTTCCGGGCCGCCTACTACGAAACGGCCTGTAGGATTAATGTATATCTTAACATCCGGCATGATAATATCTTTCGGTACTGCTTCACGTATGACATATTTTTCAATGTCGCTTCGAAGCTGTTCCATAGAAACATCTGCATTATGCTGTGCAGATATGACTATGTCTGTTACTCCGATTACAGTGCCTTTCTCGTCATACGCAACAGTAATCTGAGATTTGCCATCGGGATAAAGATATGGAAGAATCCCTTCCTTTCTGACTTTTGTCAATTGTGCGGAAAGCTTGTGAGCCAATGATATGGAAAGAGGCATATACTCTTCCGTATCGTCACAGGCATAACCGTACATCATACCCTGATCACCTGCGCCAATCTTTCCGGCATCCTGTACCACACCCTGGGCAATATCCGGAGACTGAATACCAATGTTTGAAAGGATCAGACAGGTATTTCCGTCCATACCCTTTATTTTGGAATCATATCCGATCTCACAGATTACTTGCCTGGCCAATGACTTTACGTCAACGGCCGCTTTGGATGCTACTTCTCCGGCAATAAAAACTATGTCTTCCGAGGCCATAGTCTCTACTGCCACATGAGAATCAGGATCCTGACTCAGATACGCGTCAAGTATAGCATCGGAAATCATATCGCACATCTTATCAGGATGACCCTCGGTAACAGATTCTGACGTGTAGAGCTGATAATTTCTCTCCATAGCATCATCCTCCAATCTTACAGGTCAATCCCTCGTATTCTACGATTTCCTTAAGATACTCCATATAGTCTTTTTCGGGAGTCTTGATGCCAAACAACTCGTAATCCTTACCCATCATTGCATATTTGTTGCTTCCCAGATCATGATAAGGAAGGAGATGAAGATCCTTCACGCCAGGTAAGCTGGATGCAAACTTGGCAATGTTCCTGACAACCTCCGGGTCTGAATTAAATCCCGGGATAATGGGAACACGGATAATATACTGACTTCCTATTCTCTGACATATTTCAGCAATATGGAATGCATTTTTAAGGATTCTGTCATTGTAGACACCAGTCCACTCTTTGTGAACATCCCTGTCGATATGCTTGATATCCATCATGAAATAATCAATCAGGGGAACGATCTTATCCAGAACTTCCGTGGAAGCATATCCGGTTGTCTCAATGGCGGTTGTCCAGCCCAGACCTTTACAGGCCTGAAGCAGTTCCTCAAGGAACTCATGCTGTACAAGAGCCTCCCCTCCGGAGATGGTAATACCACCTCCGGAGCGTCTATAGGAGATTGTATCTTTATATAACTCTTTTATGAGCTCTTCAACTGTTTTCCAGGTTCCTGTCAGCTCAAGAGCTCTGTGATAACATACATCGACACATTTGCCACAGGCAATACATTTGGAATGATCAATTTTTCCCGGCAATTTCAGATTCGCTGCACCCGTTGGGCAGACAACCTCGCAGTTGCCGCACCCTACACAATTCTGCGCCTTAAACATAACAATCGCACGTAATTCCTGAGACTCAGGATTACAGCACCATTTGCAGCGCAGAGGACAACCGTTTAAGAAAACGATGGATCGAATTCCGGGACCGTCGTTGACAGAGAATCTCTGGATATTAAAGACAAGTCCTTTTCTTCCTTCTTCTTTCTTTTCCGGTTCCCATTTAAAATTCACATGCATGGGCACTTCCTCCGGGAATCATTCTAATATTTCTGAAGTAAAATTTCCTTATATTAAAACAACTCAATTAGAATGTCTGCTCTGTACGAGCGATGATGTCATCCTGTACTTCCTTAGCAAGTACTGTCCAGTGTGCGGAATATCCAGCTACA
>CADBME010000317.1 GCA_902795715.1 uncultured Lachnospiraceae bacterium
AGGCAACAAACACAATACGCACCATCAATCTGTATTTTGGTATCAAATCACCTTCATATGCGACAAGGCTGACCTGAAATCTTTCAGGATCCAGATCATTATATCCTTGAATAGAAGCAATTTCACCGTCCTTCTTTGCAAATTGAAAATAGGTATAGTGTACACACTTATATGGCGGTCCTGAAGGTTCAGGAATCATTTCTGCGGTATGTTTTTTTCCAATTGCCAAATCAAGCATCCATTCAATGCTGTCGATACCAATTGACTTTTTAACTGCGCTACCGGACCAGTCGGCACTCATTCTCTGCGCCATCTCCAACGCATAATACTTACCTTTTCTATCCTTAATAAGCTGAAACCAGGCGATTCCATCCTTGCAGCCTATATCTTTCAGGAAAGCGGCGCACTTCTCTGTGAACTGTTCTTCGAATTCATAGTATTCTGCAACAGCTAAAGTACCTATCAGATACAGGAAAGTAGGGTATCCGGGCTGTCTGAAGACACAGCCGCTGCAAATATGTCTGATCACATCGTCGGCCAAAAGATAATAGTGCCAGGATTCTTCCCCTGTAATATACCTTTCAATTAGTAAATTACCGTTTTCACTATTTTCTCTTGCTCTCCTGTACCCTGCGATGAATTCCTTTTCGTTATTACATATGCTCAATCCTTTATTGCCGGTGCCATCTACAGGTTTGACTACCACAGGATATTTGATGACAGCCAGTTCATCCGGTTTAGGCGGGTCGGAAACAGTGTATTCATCTACGACAGGAATACCAAGTTCTCTGCATTTCTTTTTAAAGGCACTCTTATCCCTGGCATATTTCCAGGCAGCATCTTCAATATAACAGGGAAGACCAAGTCTTTCTGTCAGTTCCTTGACTCTGTCAAGATTAAATTCACTGATTCCGGCAAATATGGCATTGACCATTTCTTCTCGGCATCTTTTTTCCAGCAGATCAAGATCATTCGTGCTGATCATCCAGTATTCATCCGCCACTTTTTTCGCAGGAGAACGGTCCGGATCCAGATTGTCCGTCACAATGGTGTGGTATCCCATCTCCCTGGCAGTTTCTACGATTTCAACACTACCTAAAGAAGTGCCTAACATTAAGAGCTTGTTCATTGTTTTTCCTCTTTTTAAATAATTAGATACTGGAATTTCGTTGAAAAAAGCTTTTCTTATGTTCTTCCATAAAAACAGCCAGGTCTTGAAAAATCATTTCCAAATTTTCATCCGTTAATTGTACGACAGATGGCATACGCGTCACTCGATTATAGGTTTAATATATTCTTCAAGATTTTCGCAATACTGATGCTGCACTTCATATGATTCGAATTCTAAGTCAACAAATGCTAAGACATTTGTTCCATCTTCGCATCCTTCAACTATTTCCCCACAATTCATTCGTTCCTCAATATTTGTGACATGGTTTTGAATTATCGGCGAAAGGCTGATCCCTTTATAAACACCGTTTGAATGTGCAAATAAAGAGTGTCGAGACATATAATGACATACTCTATTATATTGCTTTAAGGAATTAAAATACTGATCGTCATTTACTGCAGTTGTTACCAGTAATCTATTCATATCAACACCGCAATGTCTAAAGATAAACGCCGGAATTCCCGCACCACCTTGTCGTGGATTAATCTCTATTACAAATAGTCGGCGATCTTTTGTAAAATACATCTCAACATTCAGCTCACCAAAAGTAAAGTCCGCCGCATCAAGAATCTTTATTAGGGTATTATGGATTTTGTTTAATTCAAATGAATCTATCCTAACAGGAATGGAGTATGTCATTGGAAGCTTAGGTGTAATACTGCTTCTGGTATTAAATAACAACCCATCCCATAGAATCTCTTTGTTTAAAACGAACAAATCACCTTCGATCATTGTTAGTGAAGGCATATCTACATATTCCTCTATCAGGCAGCAATTATCTCGGGAATACTCGGTGTTAATCCTGTATATTTTTCTTAACTCTTCTACGTCATAAGACAAGACCTTTGTTGTTCCCCTGCTTCCCGAACTGGCAACAGGCTTTACAACAAATGGACATTGCATATTAGCTGCAGCTATTAAGAACTCTTTTTCATCTCCCACTTTAATATGTTTTGGAGCATATACGTTAATTCTCTCCTGTAATGAACGAAATCTGTCTTTGGATAATAGTATTTCTAATCCTGATACTGAATTACCCCGAAGTTGTAGTTTCTCAGCTATATAAGAAACATTCAGCATAGCAGGTTCTGAATTTGAGATTACTCCGTCAATTTTCTCCTCTATTGCCACTTTGATCACAGCATCTCTGTCCAAAGTGTTTACCTGATAGTGTTTATCCGCATATTTTATCCCCGGATTTGTTGTTGTCCAATCACATAACACCACATAATATCCCTCTGTTTTTGCAGCTTGAATAAGTGGTACTTGTGCTTCTGCTCCACCAAGAATCAACAGCTTTTTCATTATCTATGTCTACCAAACCTTTCTTATATAGATAACTTTATCAAGAGAGTAGATATCGCATGACGATAACAATAATAAGGGAACTGCCGCCCAATGAAATGATTTCCTGGAGCGGCAGTCTTTAGTCATATATAAGTTAAGTTATCATGAATTCGCATACTTTAGACCGCGGGAGCCGATATGTTTTAGAGACTTATTGTGATACCACAGAATAAGTCCAGCTAAGCTACAGCCACAAAGGTTAACTCTACGGCAACACCTGCATCGAATCGTTCCACTCTCTGATCAAACGCGATAGCTGAGCCGCTTCAGAATCGAAGGTTTCAGCAATGTATACAGATCTGGTATTAAATATTTTGAGGCCTTCAATTATTCAGCCATACAGTCCATGTCCACAGCTTATATAAATTAAGCCCCCTAACATACCATAAATAATTCTGGGATACTCATTCTTCTTTTACTAATAA
>CADBME010000318.1 GCA_902795715.1 uncultured Lachnospiraceae bacterium
AAGAGACCCTCCTGCTCCAAGCCAAAAGGAGTCAAAAAATTATCAAAATATGATACCTATTATTACAGTAGGGAAGCTTACAAAAGAAAAGAGAAAGTTATCTACCTTACCTTTGATTGTGGTTATGAGAATGGCAATACCGGAAGGATTCTTGACACATTAAAGAAAAGGAATATAAAGGCTCTTTTTTTTGTGACAGAAGGCTATATAAAGAGTAATCCCAAGCTCGTTAAAAGAATGAAAAAAGAAGGACATCTGGTGGGAAATCATACCTGCAGTCATCCCAGGATGACCGAGCTGTCTGTTAAGAGTATGAAAAGAGAAGTATTAAAATGCGCCGGCACAATGAAGAAAAGAACCGGATATACGATGGATCCCTACTTCAGGCCTCCGGAAGGAGTTTACAGTATTAGAGTGGTGAAGGTGATGCAGGATCTTGGTTATCATACCATGCTATGGAGCCTTGCTTTATATGATTATGATGAGAATAATCAGCCAACCGTGAAATATGTCATTGAAAAGTTTAATAAACATCATTTTTGCGGAATGATGCCTCTTTTACATGTAATATCAATTTCCGATAGAAAGGCTTTGCCTAAAATAATTAAAAAGATGAAAAAGAAAGGGTATCGTTTTGGCACAGTGGATGAATTTGCGCCCGGAAAAAGAAAGAATGTGGTTAGAAGATGAAATAGAAGGAATAATCCTATATAATAAAAATAAAAAGCGATGAGGTAGTTCTATGGGTTCGGAAGTAGTTTTAGTTGTAGAAGATGACCTGGATATTCGGGAAGGGATTCGTATATTGCTTAGTGGAGAGGGATATATTGTATTAGAGGCGGGCTCAGGCGAGGATGCCTTAAATCAGATGAATGATGCGGTTGATCTGGTTATTCTGGATATAATGCTTCCCGGCATTTCTGGCTTGAAAGTCTGTACAGAATTAAGGAAAATCTCCAATGTACCGATTCTTTTTCTTACGGCGAAGTCACAGGAATCGGATAAAACCATAGGTTTGATGGCCGGAGGGGATGATTATTTGTCAAAACCATTCTCTTATGCAGAATTAATTGCCCGTGTTAAAGCACAGCTTAGAAGATATGTCGTTTATCGTGGAAAAAAACAAACTACGACGATGGATACGGATCATGTTTTTACTTCAGGAAGAATTAAGATTGCTTTGGATCGTAATGAAGTATGGAAAGATGGCAAAGCTTTGGATTTAACATCCATAGAGTATGGGATTCTTGCTCTGCTAATTCAACATCCTCAAAGGATTTTTTCAACACATATGATATACGAAAGCGTATGGGATGAGCCATATACTTATAGTGCCAATAGCACAATTATGGTGCACATTCGGAAACTGCGTACAAAAATAGAGGATGATCCTCAAAATCCGTTATATATTAAAAATGTATGGGGGAAAGGCTATCGCTATGAAGCAGAGAGAACGACTACATAGGCCATACGGGCTACGGGCACATTTTGCATTATCTTTGGGAGTATCAATCATTATTTGCACCTTACTCTTTTTATTACTCTATAGTATTGCGGATGTTTTCCTGACAGATTACTTTTTTCATTCTGAATATAATGAAACACGTATTCAAAAACAGGGAGAGAGCCTGCAGGCTTATATCAGTAAAAATAAGATTTCAAGTAAAGAACTTGGAAAAATCAAAAAATGGGAACGCAGGCAGCCCCTCATATTTCTGGAAATGTTTTTTGATGGGAAGTGCATCTATAATTCGATTTATGATATTCCTGAAGTTGAATTAGAGGGGGATTTTGAATCATGGTATAAGGATTATGTTTTTCCGATACAGTTAGAAGATAAGCAAGTTCAGGCTATACTATATTCTGATTTTACTTATCAGTATTATGTGTTTGGAACTTCAGCATCTGCGGTTGTTGCGGTGATTGTATTTGTCGCATTGTTTTTAATCAGCACAGGAAGACTGATTAATTATATATGCCGATTGAATGAGGAGGTTCAAATTCTGGAGGGAGGCAACCTGGAATACCAGGTATCCGTGGAAGGAAATGATGAAGTTACAGATCTGGCAAAAAGCATGGATAGAATGAGGCAATCCTTTCAGCAACAATTGGAAAAAGAGCAGACATTGCATCTTGCAAACAAGCGACTGGTTACAGAAATGTCTCACGATCTGAGGACTCCGCTGACAGGAATGATGCTTTATCTTGAAATATTGCGGTCTCATCGCTATACAACTGATCAAGAACTGCAAGGGTATCTTGAGAAAATAGAATTAAAGGCGCAGCATATGAAGCAGCTGACAGATCATCTGTTTGCATATTCGCTAAAAGAAGTATCAGAAACAAAACAGAAACTACAGTCTTTGCAGGAAGCATTTAGCGGCGTTTTAAACCGCTTTGAAGAGGATTTATCGATACAGGGATTTACTGTTGTATCCGAGCGGGTATGGCTTCCGTATTTTGTAGATGTAAACAACGAATATATCCAGCGAATTTTTGAGAATATGGTGTCAAATATTGTAAAGTATGCAGAACCCACTGCGGATATTATTATCAGTGAATTGAACAGAGATCAGTTCTGTGGCTTTTCTGTAATAAATACTATTGCTAATCCTGATTGTCATACAGAAAGCAATGGGATCGGGATAGAAAGTATTCGCACCATGATGAAGCAGATGAAAGGCCAGTGTCTTGTGGAACAAACGGAAGCAGCTTTTGAAATATCCCTTCTTTTTCCAAAGTATTAGGATTATTATTTCAGAGTCTTTTAAGCATTCTTTAGATATTAAATAACCGTAAATTTAGATTTGTCCTTTATGATAAATATATCAAAAGCAGAAGGCTTTTGAAATAAAGTAATTAGAAAGGATGAAGTAATGACGGAAACAAAAAAAGCTAGGAGCGGTTATTCGACAGCAAAAGCAGTGATTATGTTTGCATTAGTATGTGCAATGGGTTGTTCTATGCTGGCGGGCTGCAGTGGAACCAAACAAAAAGACGACAAAAAGCAATCAACTAGTCAATCACAGAGAAGAAAACAGGTTACCAATTCGAAGAATGGATTAAGCAATGAAACCAACAACAATACGGGGACAGAGTCGGACAAAAAGACCTATAACAATACGGGGACAGAGTCGGACAAAAAGACCTATGACAATACGGGAACAGAGTCGGACAAGAAGACCTATAACAATACGGGGACAGAGTCGGACAAAAAGACCTATGACAATACGGGAACAGAGTCAGACAAAAAGACATCAAAGGGCACTGAGAAAAATAAAGGCAAGAAGAAGTCTAAATAGTTTAAACGATAGTGAGAAAACAAATGCTTAAAACTTTAAAACAAATGGTTAAAAGGCTGTTAAACAGTATTTTTCATAAGAAACTATAGTAATTCTTATTTTTTGGAATAAACACTTTTTTTCATATTTCCTTGTATGATGTTTATAGAAGCTATAACA
>CADBME010000319.1 GCA_902795715.1 uncultured Lachnospiraceae bacterium
CGTTATGAATCTGAAGAAAGCCCAGACAGGGTCTATCCTCCTATTTACAGGAGCACCCGGAACCGGAAAGACCAGCATCGGACAGAGTATAGCCAAAGCTTTGGGAAGGGAGTATGTCCGTGTCAGCCTGGGCGGAGTCCGTGATGAAGCAGACATCCGGGGCCATAGGAGGACCTACATCGGAGCCATGCCCGGCCGTATCATGGACGGTATTCAGAAATCCGGCGTATCCAATCCCGTCATGGTTCTGGATGAGGTGGATAAGCTGTCCGCATCCTACAATGGAGACCCGGCCAGCGCCCTTCTTGAGGTCCTGGATCCGGAGCAGAACCATACATTCACGGACCACTACCTGAATGTTCCCTATGATCTTTCTGATGTGATGTTCATCTGCACAGCCAATTATATCGATAATATCCCCCAGCCCCTCCTGGATCGTATGGAAGTCATCAATTTCCAGGGCTATTCTCCGATTGAAAAGCTTCAGATTGCCAAAAGGCATCTGCTCCCCAAGGCCATGGAGGCCGTGGGTATACCCGAGAGTGACCTGGACCTGCAGGATCCGGTTCTGGAGGAGATCATCGGGGCTTATACCCGGGAAGCCGGTGTCCGGGGCCTGAAAAAAAGACTGGACACCCTGTGCAGGACAGCTGCTGTGGAACTGGTCCGGGGAAAGAGGAAAGAGGATGAACCTCTTTCTATAGAAAGTGAGAAACTGAGAGACTATCTGGACATGCATCCCATACGGCACGGCCTGGTCAAGGACTCCGAAAAGACCGGTGTCGTCACGGGTCTGGCCTGGACAGCGGTCGGAGGAGAGATCCTCTATATTGAGTCCCTCTTTACCAAAGGAAGCGGAAAGCTGGTTATCACCGGTCAGCTGGGGGATGTGATGAAAGAATCCGCCCAGATTGCCGTCAGCCTGGTTAAGGCCAGATTTCCGGAGAAGGCAGAGATTTTTGAGAAAAATGATCTGCATATTCATGTTCCGGACGGAGCTACGCCCAAAGACGGGCCTTCAGCCGGCATCACCCTGACCACGGCCATCTCCTCTCTGCTGATCGGGAAGCCGGTGTCTCCCAGAGTTGCCATGACAGGAGAAGTATCCCTCCAGGGTCAGGTCAAGCCCATCGGCGGTCTGCCGGAAAAACTGATGGCAGCCCAGCGGGCCGGAGTCACCAGGGTATTCATACCCAAAGATAATGAAGAAGACCTTCGGGATGTGGCGGAAGAAGTCATCGCCCAGCTTGAGATTATTCCCGTTGAGACCATCGGAGAAGTTTTAGGGGAGCTGAAGATTGCCTGATAGAGATAATCCTCATCTGCCGGACTTCTCTCAGAGGAAGACCCTGACCACTCAGATAGAAAAAGAAAATGTGGACACAGGTCTTTCATGATTAGGACATGGTTTTTTCACATTTTCAGTTTATAACTATATGCAGGTGAAGGGAATGAGTCTTCACCGCGAACAATGCGTTTTTTCATAATTTTCTCCCTTTTTTAGGAAGGCAGCCGTAAGGCTGCCTTTTCCTGTTTCCGGAGTTTTATTTCCGGAGTTTTAATACTCGATGATCTTGTAGGTCAGGAGCAGGGTATCTGTTATGGGGAAGCAGGAGTTTTCAGGTATTTCTGTTATAATAACAGACGAAAATCGCATCTATCTTAATCTTCTTAAGATAGATGTAAGGAAAAATAGTAGTGAAAAAACATAAAAAAGCATGATAAATAATTACAAAAATCAGTTCATAATCGATGTGATCAGATTCAAAAAGCAAAGAGCATAGGAGACATTTGTTGTAAAATATAGTTTTTCTTCAAAAAAACCGGAGGTTAATTACGTGAAAATTACGGAACTGCAACGAGAATCTGTCACAGATGTTAAGAAGGACATGGAATCTTTGTTACATCTCTTTTTCAGCAAATAACACAACTATCAGTTGTGAAAAGCTAGAATGATATCTGTTTTTACAAAATTCTTTCATGATTTATAATATCAGCATAAACCAAGTATATGGATCCGTACGTAAAGAAAAGGAGAAGTTATTATGAGTATTTTTTGGTTACTTGCTGCATTCGGTAGCGGTGCATTTGCAACCGCAATCGGTGGTGTTGAGTCTTTCGTAATCACAGGTGTTTTCGCTATTATCGGTACATGTATCAGTCTCGCTGGCGGAGACGGCGGCCTTGTAACAGGCAATATCGCATTCGGTATGTTCGGACCGCACATCGCATTCGCAGGTGCTGTTGCTGGTGCTGCATATGCTAAGAAAGCCGGCAAACTTGACAACGGTGCTGATATCGTTACTCCGATTTCCAGCTGCAACGATCCCATGTCTCTGATCGTTGGTGGTGTATTCGGTGTTATCGGCTACTTATTCAAATTATTTGTAGTTGACAATCTGTTCGCTGGAACTATTTCTTCCAAGCTCGTTACAGATGGTCCCGGATTCACAGTATTCTGTTCCGCTATCCTTGTTCGTCTTGTATTTGGTGGATCCATCAAGACAGGCGACGCTATCAAGAGCGAAGGTGCTGCTTGGACAAACGTAATCACCATGGGCGTTACATACTCCCTGATGACCGGTGGAGTTCTGGTTGGTCTTATTGAAGTATTCCCGGATGCTAAAGATGCTATCCTTGGCAACTTTGCAGTAACATGCTTCGGTATCGCTGCTATCGGCCTTACATTCGCATGTGGCGGACTTGCTTTCTATGGCTGCCATCAGATCCTTCTTATTTCTGCATTAGCAGCTGCTAAGGCATATCCGACAATGGGCGGATTTGGTGCTGTTATTGCTGCAGTAATCTTCGGTACTGTTGCTGCAATCATCAACGATTCCGAGACAGTATTCATGAACAGTGGCGATGTATCCCACATTGATGGACCTGCTACTGCAATCTTCATTACTACATTCATTATCAATGCAATTTGGGGATAATCTTAATTAGATAATCTCAGTGTATATTATAAGGTTATTGATCAAGTGAAAGTTATTATTTCTGACACATTGACATGCATGTACGGACCATACGCACGATTATGATATACATATCAGATTTATCCGCCCGGTATTAACCGGGCGGATTTTTTTGGTTTGATTGATTGAGGATTAATCCGCTGCATGCTATAATTTTTTGAGAGAGAATTTAAGTTTTTAAAGGAGCATCAAAGATTATGTCATACCAACTGATTGGACTGGACTTGGACGGAACCCTGACTAATTCAAAAAAGGAGATTCCGTCGGCTACCCGCCGGGCCCTGATCGACCTGATGAAAAAGGGGAAGAAAGTGGTTTTGGTTTCCGGCAGATCAACCGAGGGGGTTTATTTCCTGGCAAAAGAACTTGAGATGGACCGATATGACGGTTATATTATCGGATTTAACGGAGGACGTATTATGTCCTGTGCCAGCCGGGAACTGATTGAAGACCTCTTTCTGCCTGAAGGAGTTGTCGAACCCATTTACCGGATGGCTCTGGAATATCCCGGAATCTGTCTCATCACCTATGTCGATGATAAGATTATTGCAGGCATGAAAACCAACAAATATGTAGATTACGAATCCTTCGGTTCCAGGATGAAGGTGATTGTATCCGATCATTTTCTTGAGGATGCAAACCGTCCCCTGAATAAGCTTGTGGTCTGCGGTGCTCCGGAAGATGTGTCTGAATTGGTGACAAGGATGCAGGACATGTTTTCAGACCGACTCAATATTTTTACATCCGATCCCTACTATGGGGAGATTATGCCAAAAGGTATTGATAAAGGGAGAACCTTGAAAAAGCTGGTTGATCATCTGGAATTGTCTCCCGAGAATGTGATTTGCTGCGGAGATTCGGGAAATGACATCCCCATGCTTGAGTATGCCGGGCTGGGCGTGGCAATGGAAAACGCTCTTCCCCAGGTTAAAGAAGTTGCGGATTATATTACAAGGTCCAATGATGAAGAAGGTATTTTGCATGTGATCCGGAAATTCATGGAGGAAAATATTAATGGATCTTCGTCAGATTGAATATTTCACTCAGTTATATAAAGACTTGAATATAACTAAGGCTAGCCGGCACCTCTTTATTTCCCAGCAGGGACTCAGCAAATCTCTGTCTAAACTGGAGGCAGAGATTGGTCTTCCCTTATTTGAACGGAGTGTACAGGGAGTTTCGCCAACGGCTGCGGCCAATCAGCTATATGAATCCTTTGACAAGGTTGCGGATGCCTATCATGATCTTCAGACACAGATTCAACATGTAAAAGGACGGAGAATGCTCAATATCGGTGCGCCGGAGTTTTTCTCCATGTGCTGTGACCGTGACACCTTTGGCAAATATGAACTGGATCATCCGGAAATTTCAATACAATACCGGGAGATGGATGTCAATCAAATTGAAGACGGCCTGCTGAGCGGCAACCTGGATGTGGGATTCATGACTTCCCCGGTCTCGGACCGCATGAAGATTCATATCTGTATCAGTCGGGAACCGGTCTATGTAGTCATGCATAACAGCCACAGGCTGGCCAGGAGAAAGTATTTATATATGAAAGATCTCAATGCCAATGTCCTCCTTTTCCTCAGCTCGATTCCATCCATCAATCAGAGAATTCAAAGGGAAGCGGACAGGCTGGACCTGGAGTACCAGATCCGGGATGCGGTATCCGCCAGTGAATTTATCATGAAAATTCACGGCAGCCTGATTCTTGGCATCGGTTCCAGAAAACTGTTTCAGTATTTTGATTTCCCTGATATCCGATATATTCCCTTGAAGATGGACCAGGGAGAACCATTATTTATCGAGATGAATATGGTTTCAGACAAGGGAAGGACGCTGAGCGAGGAGGCTCAGGATTATTTGGATTACTGGAAGGCAAAAAAGATTGATTTATGATGACGGAGGTATTTCCATGAAGAGAAAGTATTTCTTTTTTGATATTGATGGCACTCTTACAGACCGGGCAACAGGCAAGATTGTTCCTTCGGCTGCGGAAGCGGTAAGAAAGCTTGAGCAGGCAGGACATTTTGTGGCTCTGGCCACAGGCCGTGCTTTTTACAAGGCAGTTCCCTTTGCCCGGGACAATGGGTTTTCCAATATGGTATGCAATGGGGGACATGGCATTTACAAGGATGGGGAATTGAAGGAAAATCGTCCCATCGATTATGAGAAATCTCTGGCCATCTACCGTCAGGCCAGACAGCTGGGTTACGGTGTCGGTGTCGCTGTCGATGATTCTTCGAAAATTGTGATGGACAGCTTTGATTTCTATAATCAGGCCGGGGTCCGCAAGGAGCCCACAGTCTATGTAATCGACGAAAAATTTGACCCAGCTAATCTCGATGCTATTTATAAAATGTACATATCCATTCCTGCAGAGGAAGAAGATCGACTGACACTGAAGAACACGGTAGGCCATCTGCGTTTCGAGCCTGAATATCTGATGTTCCAGCCGGACGCCAAAAAGGAGGGAATCCTTCGCATGCTGGAATACGCAGGAGGCAATCCTGAAGATGTCGTTGTTTTTGGTGATGATTATAACGATCTGGCCATGTTTGCTGATGAATTCTTCCGTGTAGCTATGGGAAACAGTACCTGTCAGGAGCTCCTTGACCGGGCTTCCTATGTGGCAGACAAGAATGTCAATGACGGGATATTTAAGGCCTGCCGGGACAATGGATGGTTTTGATGATTCCGATAAAGCAGAATCCAATGTGGAGACTGACGAGCGAGTCTTGAAACTTGCGGCAGGGGGCGAATTGAGATGAGGATGGATTTTCATTCAGAGAAAGAAAAACATAATTACTTTGCACGCATGTCAGACCAGCAGAAGATGGATGCTTTGGGAGAAATCCTGGCTTCCTGCCGGGATATCGTTTTTCTGGGAGGTGCCGGTGTGTCTACGGAAAGCGGGATTCCGGATTTTCGCAGTAAGAATGGTCTCTACCGAAAAAAAGAAAAACGCTTTAGCCGTTATCGTCCGGAGTATTTATTGAGCTATGACTGCCTCAGAAGGGAACCGGAAATTTTCTTTGATTATTATCGGAGAAATCTGGATGCCAGAGCTGTAGAGCCAAATTCCGCCCACTATTGTCTGGCCCGGATGGAAAAGGAAGGAAAGATTGACGGAGTGATCACTCAAAACATTGACGGGCTTCATCAGAAAGCCGGCAGTGTAAATGTCCAGGAGATTCACGGGACCATATGGAAGAATCACTGTATATCATGCAAGACGGAATTTGATGTCGATTTCATTTTTGATAGTCGGGATAAGATTCCCCTCTGCCCCATATGCGGTAAGATGGTTCGGCCGGATGTCACCTTATATGGTGAATTCCTTCCGGAAGAAGCCTATGCCAATGCCATCTCCATGATTCAGAAGGCTGACTGTCTGATCATTGGAGGCACATCTCTGGAGGTGGGGTCCGCAGCCCAGCTGGCCCATATGTATCATGGAGAATACATGATCATTATCAACAAAGGGAAAACAAAGATGGAAGGTAAGGCTGATCTGGTTTTTCATGATAGTATCGGCAAGATTCTGAAGGGGATTTGTAATTAAGCAGGAGATAGAATACATGAGCAAAGAAAAAAATAGGGATGGAAATATTTTAACCTACACCGGGGCCAGTATTGACCCCCTCCATCCGGATCCGGATAAAATACATATCGAAGATATCGCCCATTCCCTGTCCATGCTTTGCAGGGCCAATGGGCATTTTAAGAGCTTTCATTCGGTTGCCCAGCACTGTATGGAATGCTATGAGGAGGCTAAAGCCCGGGGACTGTCCAGGAGAATCCAGCTGTTTTGTTTCCTTCATGATGCAGCTGAGGCCTATCTTGGAGATTTTGTATCTCCGGTGAAGTATCGGATGGATGATTACCGGGAGGCGGAGGATAGACTTTTGTCCGCTGTATACAGAAAGTTTGCGGGGGATCTTCCTGACAAGGAGGAAGAAGAAGTGGTCAAAGAGATTGACCATACTTTACTATACTATGAGTTTGAAACTTTGATGGGACAGCCGGTGGGACCGGAACCATCTATTCCCCTTCAGTCTGCTCCCACTTTTGGAGAAAGAAACTGGAAAGAAGTAGAAAAGGATTATATTGAGTTATTTAACAAAATAACCCTGCCTTTTAGGGCCAGATGGATTTTTTTCGATGTGGATGACACTCTTTATGATCAGAAGACCACCTTTTATAAAGCTTTTGTGGAGACATTTGGGATGGAGGGAGAATACTCTGATCATTTTCTTGACGATCTGTTCACGCGAAATATGTATTATAACGAACAGAGATTTGACGAGATACAAAAGGGAGCCATAAGCTCTTTCCAGATGATACAATACAGAATCCTTCATGCCTGTAAAGATTACGGTATTCCTGCCACAGAAGATCAGGCTGCCGGCTTTCGCGATCGCTATATCGAGGCACAGGGGAATCTCAAACTGACTCCGGTCATGGAAAGTCTTCTGGATAGCTGCAGGAGGAATTTGGGGCTGGGGATTATCACCAATGGCGGCTATGACCACCAGATGAGAAAGATACGGGCTTTGGATCTGAGACGATGGATTGATGAAAAGAATATACTTGTTTCCGGCAAAGTCGGATGGGCAAAACCGGAGCCGGAGATTTTCCGTGAAGCCCAGAAGCGGACCGGCGGGGAAGCCGCAGACATGATCTATGTAGGAGACAGTTTCGACAGGGATATGGCCGGGGCAAAGAAGGCCGGATGGACTGCAATATGGATGAACAGAAGACATAGTCCCTTGCCGGACTCTGGCCTGGTTCCTGACTATGAAGTCCACAGCGAGGAAGAACTGGCAGAATTGCTTGGGAAGATTGCAGACGGAAGAGCATCTTTGATCTGAAGATGCTTTTTTACAATATCTCAGAGATCCTGTGCTAGGATTAGGCCATAAAGATTTGAATGGAAATAAAGAACAGTATCCTAATTATTAATTTGGGAAAAGACAGAATATGATGGCAAACTGAACCGATCATGACACATATTCTTATCTTAATTAAGATAATCAATTTAAGATAAAATGAAATTGGCTGGAGAGGATGGTGGCTTATGAGACGTTGTAAAAGCTGCGGCAGATTAGTAGACGATAATATACCAATTTGTCCCCATTGCGGAAAATCAACAAGCGGTTCCGGTATGGAATCCGGGTCCGGAAGAGACTCTGTTCCTTATGCCTTCGGGTCCGGTGGCAGGCCGACTTATCCGGAAGGCCCCGGTCGGGCAGGCAGAGAAGGTTATCCGGAGGGTCCCGGTGGCTGGCGCGAGGTTCCACGTGGAGGCACTTATCCGGAGGGTCCCGGCGGCTGGCACGAGGGAATGTATGGAAGCGGCTATCCGGAAGGCCCCGGTGGCTGGCGCGAGGCCCCACATGGAAGCGGCTATCCGGAAGGTCCCGGCCCTTGGCATGAAGGCCCATATGGGGGTGGGTATTCCGGACGCCCCACCGATGAAAATAAGGGTTTAGATCCCGGATTTATTAAAAAGCTGGTGATCGGAATCGTCGCCCTGTGTCTGGTGCTTGTTTTCGGAGTTGTGGGAATCGTAATGTTTATGAGATCCCAGAGAACAGTGGATCTTGAAAAGGTGGTCCAGGTTAACTATGAGGGATATGATGGATTTGGGACAGCCTATGCCGGAATCGATAATGAAAAACTGAACTCTGCTCTTGTAAGGGCCATGGGAAGAAGATACCAGGAGTTTTCCAATGATAATCTGAATTTCTACGGGGATGCCTATAAACTCTACAATGCTTACTGGACACTGTGCAATGAGACAAAATGTACCTGTAATAAAACAGAAAATCTGAAAAACGGAGACAGGGTTCACGTTGACATTAAATACGGGAATGATGTGAAACAGGCAGCCAGAACACTCGGAATCATCATAAAAGGATCGGGTAAAGACGATAAAGTAAAGGGTCTGGAGAAAACCAATTCCTATGATCCCTTTGAAAAAGATGTTGAAGTGGTCTTTAGCGGGAGTTCCCCCTATGCCTCGGCTGATGTGAATTATATCGGCGAATATGACGGTATTTACGATGAGATGTTTAAGCTGGATAAGAAGGAAAATATAAAAATCGGCGACACCCTGACCATTACCCTGGATACGACTGAACTGACCCCGGAAATAACCAGACCAATGGGCTATGAGATCGGCAAGACGGAAGGAAAGCATAAAGTGGTGGCCTCTGAAGTTAATTACTATATAGCAAATGCCGGAGGCCTCAGTGACGATGTCCTTCAGGTCCTCAAGCCCAAGGCGGAAAAGGCCATCCTGGATTATTTTGACGATATCAAAGAGTATGTCAGCTCCGGAGATCCGGAATACCAGGCAGCTTATGTATTCATGAGCAAATACCAGGATTCCTGGGATGCCAATAATTGTGTAGATCTGGTCTATAAGGTTTCCGTATCCTCAAAAGAGGGTAGCTTTAAGACACAGGATATCTATATTCCCATCCAGTTTGAGAATGTTATTGTACAGACAGACGGTGAGATCGATGGAACCAATGCCTCCGGGCCCCTTGGAGAAACAGATCTGGAATATGACATTAAGTCCTACTGGCCGGATAAGGTCAAGGGCTACAAGACCAAACCTGCTCTGGATAAAGGGCTGTCCAATGACATGGGAAATAATTATAACGGAAGCAGGACAAAGGGATTTTTGGATTGATGAATTAGTTTTTGGATAATGAATTATGTGAAGCAGGAGCTGCCGGCCGGGCAGCTCTTTTTTTCGCTCTATTGCAGTTCCCGGGCAGGTATGATAAAACATGTATAAGGAGAAATGGGCCTAATATCCAAGGATTAAGATTTGGTAGACACGTGTGTGTCCCAGACACCGGGGAGGGACGGATTTGAGCTTGCTATATTGTTCTCATTGCGGCAGACAGAATGAACCGGATGCCATTTTCTGCGAGTTTTGCGGAAATCCGATCCGGGAGAACAGTGGGGTACCCTATGCTGATCTCAGAGCAGATGCTGAGGGGAGAAAGACAGAGAAGAGAAGGACTGGGGATGGCAGAGGGTCTGTGAAGAAAAGTCCGGGGAAGGGATTTCGCAGGCCTGGCAATGAAGATTACAAGATCGACACAGGCAGAGAGAGACCGGAAACAAAAAGGGACTCCCGTGTAGAGTATCTGGGTCCCATGGAGTTTGATATCACCCATACAATCGAAGATTATGAATATACCAGGCGTTCAGTTCGGGACATGAACAGGATTCTGGATTCCCGTGAATTTGCGGAAATGGACTCTGAGACCATTTACCAGTATCTTCTTGGGCAGATGAGGATTGTCTCCTTCAAGGATTATCTTAAGCGCTATGTTTATGAAAGGAATCCACAGCAGGTCCCCTTTGCCAAGGTCAGGGAGGAAACTTACATATCGATAATTATCGATAGCTTTATGAAAAACCACGCACCGGGTTCTTTTAACGAGATTGAGATCCGCTGGAAAGCAACCGTACGCTACTGGCTGCGTAAGGAGTCGGCCACCAGAGATAATGTCTTTTTGCTGGGTTTTGGATTGAAGATGACCGATCCGGATGTGTCTGATTTTCTGACCAAAGTTCTCAAAGAACAGGATTTTCGTTTTCATGACCCAAGAGAGACGGTTTTCTGGTATGCCTATCATTACGGACTAGAGTACAGTGAGGCGAAAAAGTACCTGGATTACTATGACCGACTGTCGGAAGAGGATCTTTTGGCAGCAGAGGCCAAAGGAAAACTGAAGATTTTTGAGGCCATTGCCGACATGGATTCCTGGGATGAAGATCTTCTGACCGAAAGCGGCTTTGCGTCGTCTGGTCTTTCCGGCCCCGAAGATTTATTTACCAATACAAATGGGAGTTTTTCCGGTGAAATGACAGCGGCAGACTTCTATTATTCTGCAGAAGCTTCCGTCCGTGAAGGAGTTCCTATCGAGTCGATTATGGGCCGGGATATCCAGAGGTTTCTGACCGATGAGGACAAACTCAAGGAATACCTGGCTGAGCTCAAGGTTCACCAGGATAAGATGCCGGATATTATTTCCAGAGAATACCGACATCTGTACCGCAGGGCAGCCCGGGCAGCCTTCAGGATCGTCAGGATCGATGACGAAGGGGCCGGTCAGGATCGGAGGAAAGCCCGACATGAGGCTACAGCGGCAGAGATTGAGACCATCCTCTGCAGCGGCATTCCCAAAAACAGTGCCGGTAACCTGGTGAATGTGTCCAGGTCCATTCTCCATAAACAGTTCCAGAAAAAACGTATGAGCCGGCAGCGGATCAGCAGGGCCATGAAACACAGCAATGTGATCGAAAGATTCGATTTTATCACCCTGCTCTTTCTGGTCTATGCCATCGAGGTGGAGCCGGACTGGCCGGTAGAACGCTTTATGCGCTATATCGATGAAATCAATGAAATACTGAAACGCTGCAACATGATGAGTATCTATCCCGTAAATCCTTACGAGAGCTTTATCCTCATGTGTCTTCTTACCGAGGAACCTCTGGCAACCTACGCAGACATTTGGGAACTGTCCTTTGAGAAGTAGGGGAGAGCAGGGTGAAGATAATATCGGAAAAGGCGGTTTACAAGAAGGGTAAGTCCTCAGCAAAGTTTGACAAGCCTCTGCCTGTCGTATAAACTGTTGGAAGAGAATTCCTCAAAGTTCACCCTGAGAATCAGTAGAAAGGAAGTCCTTTAGATGCATTTTTTAAAAAAAACAGCGGTAGTGGTAATGACAGCTTTTATGTGTGCTTCTTTGCTGAGTGATCCTGTGTCCATGCGAGCTTCGGAAAAGAAGGAGAAAAAAATTGCTTTTGACACCAGCTGGGAGTATGCCTCTTATTCCAGGATTCATTCCGGAAAGAGTTTTCTCTATTATGCGGATGATTCCAAAGCCAACGGGATTACGGTATGCGTCAATGCCGGACATGGTACCAAAGGGGGATCTTCCGAGAAAACGCAGTGCCATCCCGACGGGTCCCCTAAAATAGTCGGGGGATCGACTGCTTCAGGGGAGACCACTTCCTATGCTATTGCTGAAGGGATGACCTTCCCGGATGGAACGACAGAAGCGGAGGCTACCCTTTCTCTTGCGAAAATACTAAAGGATAAGCTGCTTGATGCGGGCTATAATGTCCTCATGATCCGGCGCAAGGATGACGTCCAGCTGGACAATATTGCCCGGACCGTCATGGCCAATAACAATGCGGACTGCCATATTGCCCTTCATTATGACAGCACCGGGTCGGATAAGGGTGCCTTTTTCATGAGCGTGCCGGATGTGAAGAGTTACCGCAATATGGAGCCGGTAAAGAGCTGCTGGAAGGAGCATGATAAGCTGGGGACCGATGTGATTGAGGGCCTGAAAGCTAAAAAGGTTTCCATTTATAATGACGGGAAAATGGCTATGGACCTCACCCAGACTTCCTATTCGACCATTCCTTCCATCGACCTTGAGGTCGGAGACGGCGGTTCGGATCTGTCCGAGAAGACACAGAAAAAAATAGCCGACGGGATTCTTAAGGGAATCAACAGCTATTACGGTGAGGAAAAGGAGAGCAAGGGGAAGACTTCTGTTTCTAAAAATAAATGATAAATCAAGAACAATGAGGTTGCCATGAATTCTAAACCACTGGCTCTTACAGATGAGCTGCTTTTAACAATAGAAAAACCGGTGCGCTACATCGGGTCGGAGGTGAACTCCGTGGAGTGGGAGGAGGATTTTGAAAGAAAGATCAACGATCCTTCCACGATCCGTTTTGCCATGGCCTTTCCGGATGTCTACGAGATCGGCATGTCCCATCTGGGCATGCAGATCATCTGCGATATGCTCAACCGCCGGGACGATGTGTGCTGTGAGCGTGTTTTTTCTCCCTGGATGGATCTGGATCAGGAAATGCGCCTGGACCGGATCCCTCTTTTTGCGCTGGAGAGTCAGGACCCGGTCTTCCTTTTTGACTTTCTGGCTATCACCATCCAGTATGAGATGTGCTACACGAACATTTTACAGATGCTTGATCTGGCAGGGATCGGTATTTACGCAAAGGACCGGAGAGAGGACGCCCCAATTGTCATAGGAGGCGGTCCCTGTACCTACAATCCTGAACCCATAGCGGATTTTTTCGACATCTTTTACATAGGAGAAGGGGAGACGGTCTATTACGACCTGATGGATCTCTACAAAGAACACAAGGCCGGGGGAGGCAGCCGGGCGGACTTTCTCCACAGGGCTGCCGTGGAGATTCCGGGCATGTATGTCCCTTCTCTTTATGAAGTCAGCTACCATGAAGACGGAACTATCCGGTCATTTGAACCCAGATATCCGGATGTCCCGAGGAAAATCCTCAAACAGGTCCAGAAAGACCTTACCCATACATTTTACCCTGCTAAGCCTTTGGTTCCCTATATCAAGGTGACCCAGGACCGGAGTGTCCTTGAGATCCTGCGGGGATGCATCCGGGGCTGCCGCTTTTGCCAGGCCGGGATGATCTATCGGCCTCTTCGGGAGAGAAATGTGGAGATGCTGGAGAGTCTGGCCGACCGGTCCCTATCCCTAACCGGAAACGACGAGATCTCCTTGAGTTCCCTAAGCTCCAGTGACTACTCCCAGCTGCCCAGGCTGTGCAGCTATCTGATTGACCATCATGGAAGCCGAAATGTAAATATTTCTCTGCCTTCTCTCAGGATCGATGCCTTTTCTCTTGATGTCATGAGCAAAGTCCAGGATGTGAGAAAGGGGAGCATGACCTTTGCCCCGGAGGCAGGCAGTCAGAGACTGCGGGATGTCATCAACAAAGGCCTGACCGAGGAAGAGATTCTGCACGGTGCGGGTGAGGCCTTCCGGGGAGGATGGAACAAGGTCAAGCTTTACTTTATGATGGGTCTTCCGACGGAGACAGAGGAGGACCAGAAGGATATCGCCCATTTAGCAGAGAAGATTGCCATGCACTATTACCAGATGGACGCAGAGTACCGGCATGGAAGAGTCAGCGTCAGCGCCAGCTGTTCTTTCTTTGTACCCAAGCCTTTTACTCCCTTCCAGTGGGCCTCCATGTGCGAGGTGGAGGAATATACAAGGAGGGCCCATCTGGTAGCGGATGAATTCCGAAACCAGCACAACCACAGAAGTCTCAACTTCCGCTGGCATGATGCCAGGACCACGGTCGTGGAAGGAATTCTGGCCAGGGGCGACCGCCGTCTGTCCGGGGTCATCTATGATATTTATCAAAAAGGAGCTCTCTTTGAAGCCTGGACGGAATACTTTGACTATGACCGGTGGATAGGGACCCTGGAAGAACACGGGCTGGATTATCATTTTTATACGACCCGGGAGAGGGAAGCCGACGAGATCTTCCCCTGGGATTTTATTGACATCGGTGTGACCCGGAGTTTTCTGCGCAGGGAGTGGGACAGGGCCATGGAGGCAAAAGTGACTCCCAACTGCCGGGAAAAGTGTTCCGGATGCGGAGCAGCCCGCTTTGGCTGCGGCGTATGTTTTGAAAGATAAAAACATCCGGAGGTAAATAAAAGTTGAAAGCAAGAGTAAAGTGGACAAAAAACGGTGTCTTAAAGTTCATCGGTCATCTGGATGTGCAGAGATATTTTCACAAAGCCATGATGCGGGCCGGTTTGCCGGTATCTTTCAGCCAGGGTATGAGTCCCCACCAGATTATGAGTTTTGCTGCTCCCCTGGGCATGGGCATGACCAGCCAGGGAGAGTATGCCGACATCACATTTGACTGGTGCTACAGGGGGGAGGAAATGCTTTCGCGCATGAATGCGGTGATGAATGAAGGTATTTCCGTGACGGAATTTCGAAGGATTGACAAGAAAGAGAAGAATTGCATGGCGGCCACGGCGGCTTGTGACTACCGGATCGGTTTTAGAAAAGGCCATTATTTTACCGAGCCTTTTCTGCAGAGGACCGAGATGTTTGCCATGCAGGAAGAGATCATGGTCATGAAAAAGACCAAACGATCGGAAAAGATGGTGGATATAGCCCCAATGATTCTGGATATCCACATGGAAGACAAGGACCGGGAAACCATTTTCCTGAGGACAGTGGCCGGAAGCAGCCAGAATCTCAGGCCTCAGACGGTCATGGAAGCCTTCTGCAACTATCTGGGTTATGATTACGACCCCCTGGGCTTTACCATCCACCGACTGGAAACTTATCTGGAACGGGACGGAGATTACCTTCCTCTTGGCGCTGTAGGAGTAGAGGTTCCGGAGGAAATCGGTCCCGAATAATATTTGCATTGATAAAGGAGAGTGAAACATTGGCAGACGGCAGAATAGTTATTACAGTTCGCGAAAATGCAGTCTGTTACGGATATTTTTTGGATAGCCATCCCTGTGAGCTCTATGCGGAGCCCAGGGAACAGGGAAGTAAATTGGGAAATATTTACGCTGCCCGGGTGGAAAAGGTTGCCGATGGCATCCACGGGGCCTTTCTGGAACTTGAGAAGGGACTTAAGGCTTATTATCCCTTATCAGAAAGCGACCGGAGAGTCCTTCTTTCATCAGGCACACGGAGAGAACCCAAGGGAGGGGACATTGTCCTGGTCCAGGTGACCAAGGATGCCCAGAAGGGGAAGCAGGCTGTGGTGGACAGTAACATTACCTTCGAAGGCAAATATATTGTCATGACTCTGGGGGACCGGCGTTACGGCATTTCCAAAAAAATCCGTGGAGATAAAGAAAGAAAACGTTTGAAAAAGCTTTTAGAAGAGTGGCGGTCCAAGGACTTTGGAGTGATTCTGCGCACCAATGCCCAGAGCGTGTCCAAGGAGAAGCTGATGCGGGAATTCAGGGCATTAAATGACCGCAGACGCCGCATACTCAAGAAGGGAAGAAATGCCAGGGGCAGAACCCTCTTATATGAGGAGCCAGGTCACTATATTACTCTGGCCAGGTCTCTGCGTTCTTCCGAATTAAAGAAAGTGATTACCGACGACCCCAGAATCTTCCGCCAGCTCCGATCTTATTATGAGGAATCCGGAGACAAAGATATTCTGAAAAAGATTAAATTGCACAAAGACGAGTATTCCCTGTGGAAGCTTTACAGGCTTGGTTATCATTATGAGGATGCCCTCAAAAAACATGTCTGGCTGGATTCGGGAGGAAGTCTGGTGATCGACCACACTGAGGCCATGACCGTCATCGACGTGAATTCGGGCAGTATGGTAAAGAATCCCCGAAAGAAAAATGATCTTTTTTACCGGCTAAACTGTGAGGCAGCCGCCGAGATCGCCAAGCAGCTCCGGCTTCGGAATCTGTCCGGCATCATCCTGATTGACTTTATCAATATGGATAACAAGGACGATGAAGACCTCCTCCTCGAGGTTCTCAGGGAAGAGTGTATGGAAGACCGGATTCCTGTTAATGTCGTTGATATGACAGCCCTGGGCTTTGTTGAACTGACCCGGGCCAAGAGCCGCAAGCCACTGCGGGAGCAGATGTTTGCCAGCGGACTGCTGGATTTCTTTACCGGGACAGCCAGGAGATGGTAAGCTCTGAAAGAGTGGAAACAGGATTTGAACCGGTAATGAATTTGAATTGCTAAAGGCTCTGAACCGATAAAGGACCTGAAAGGGTTGAAAAAGCAATTTAAAAAAGGTTTGACAAGCATTTGCGATAATGTTACACTATGAGTTGTGTTACGCACAGCGTGGTAGAAGTCTGCCCATTTCGGGCAGCACCAAAGCTGGCGATTATTTATTTAGGAGGTGCCTTATGTACGCAATTATTGCAACAGGCGGCAAACAGTATAAGGTAAGCGAAGGCGACGTTATCAGAGTGGA
>CADBME010000320.1 GCA_902795715.1 uncultured Lachnospiraceae bacterium
AGTACCATCATCGACCAGAACATCTTTCTCCGTGTCATGGATCACAGGGGTATGGATGCCAACAGGGCCGCAGAGTATTACGGCGTCTTTTCCGGAAAATACTGGGTTCTGATCAATGTACCCATAGCCCTGGCCAATTCCATGTCCACGGCTATGATCCCGGCTGTGTCCTCTAATTTTACCCTGGGCAACCTGGAAAAATGCGGACACCACATTCGGGAGGCCATACAGTTTGTCATGCTGATTTCCATTCCCGCAGCGGTCGGAATCGGAGTCATGGCCAGACCGGTCATGGAAGTCATGTTCCCCCAGAAGGCTACCATGGACATGGCCGTTTTCATCCTTCATCTGGGATGCATCAGCGTAGTTTTTTATGCCATGTCCACCGTGACTAACGGCGTAATCCAGGGTATCGGCAAAGTGAACATCCCCCTGAGAAATACAGCCATATCCCTTGTACTTCATGTAGGACTTCTCATGACCCTGCTTACCTTTACCGATATGACCCTGACAGCCCTTGTTCTGTCCACTATTTTTTATTCTTTTCTCATGTGCATCCTCAATAATCTGGCCGTGAGAAAACATCTCAATTACCGTCAGGAATACAGAAAAACTTTTCTTATTCCCGGGATCAGCGCCCTGATCATGGGAGCAGCATGTCTGGGAATCTACACAGGCCTTCGTCTGATCCTGGTCATGGCACTGGGCGCCTATGTCCCCATGAGACTTCTGATTCTTATCGCCATGGCAGTCGCAGTTTTTGCAGGCATCCTGATCTACTTTGTCCTGGTCCTTAAACTGCACGGGGTCGAGGAAGAGGAGCTGCGCAATTTCCCCAAGGGAAGTGCTCTGATCCGGCTGGGAAAGAAACTGTCCATACTGTAAATCATATTTTCTTATATTTTCTTTATTATGCTTCCCGGAGGATGTTGAATTTCTCCGGGATTTCATGTATAATTATTCTGTTTGGCTTCTTTATCAAAGCCATGCTTTGTCTTATCATAACGACGATAATTATTATTAGTTTTGACACAATATCTGGAGGAATAATTCATGGTAAAAGCGATTGTTGGCGCAAACTGGGGTGATGAAGGAAAGGGTAAGATCACGGATACTCTCGCAGAGCATTCCGATATTATCGTGCGCTTTCAGGGTGGAGCAAATGCAGGACACACCATCAAAAATAATTATGGTAAATTTGCCCTCCACACCCTCCCATCAGGTATCTTCTATGACCATACGACCAGCATCATCGGAAATGGCGTAGCATTGAATATTCCTGTATTTTTTAAGGAACTGAAGACCATCACGGACCAGGGTGTTCCGGCTCCAAAGATTCTGATTTCAGACCGGGCCCAGATGGTCATGCCCTATCACATTTTATTTGATCAGTATGAGGAAGAGCGGCTGGGCAAAGCTTCTTTCGGGTCAACCAAATCCGGAATCGCTCCCTTCTACTCAGACAAGTATGCCAAGGTCGGTTTCCAGGTCAGCGAGCTTTTCGAGGAAGAGGATATCCTCAGGGACAAGATTGCCCGTGTCCTAACCCAGAAGAATGTTCTTCTGGAACACCTTTATGGCAAGCCGCTGATTGACGGGGATGAGCTCTATGATACTCTCATGGAATACAAAGAGATGGTTTCTCCCTATGTCTGCGATGTGGCTCTCTATCTGAACCAGGCCATCAAAGACGGCAAAAAGATTCTCCTGGAAGGCCAGCTGGGTACTATGAAGGATCCGGATCATGGAATCTATCCCATGGTCACATCATCCTCTACCCTGGCTTCCTACGGGGCCATCGGGGCCGGTATTCCCCCCTATGAGATCAATAAGATTGTCACGGTGGTCAAAGCTTACAGCAGTGCTGTCGGAGCAGGAGCTTTTGTCAGCGAAATCTTCGGCGAAGAGGCGGATGAGCTGAGAAGAAGAGGCGGAGACGGTGGTGAGTTCGGAGCAACCACAGGAAGACCCCGGAGAGTGGGATGGTTTGACTGTGTGGCATCCCGCTACGGCTGCCGCCTTCAGGGAACTACAGATGTAGCCTTTACCGTAATTGATGTCCTTGGCTACCTGGACGAGATTCCGGTTGTGGTGGGATATGAGATTGACGGCAGAGTGACGAAAGACTTCCCCGTGACCCACCTTCTGGAAAAAGCCAGGCCGGTAATCAAGAAGCTTCCCGGATGGAAATGTGAGACCAGGGGCATCCGGAATTACGGGGACCTGCCTGAAAACTGCAGAAACTATATCGAATTCATAGAGAAGGAAATCGGTTATCCCATTACCATGATTTCCAACGGACCCGGAAGAGATGAGATCATTTACCGGGGCTATGAAGAATAAAAAACAAAAGTACTGAGAATATATTTGAGACTCCGCATGATTTGATTCTGCCTGCCGGAGGAAATGATTGCGGAGAAAGGATTAGAAATTGAGGTGGTATTTATGAAGATCCTTTCCATCGCCATTCCCAGCTATAATTCACAGGATTATATGAGAAATTGCATAGAATGTCTTCTCCCGGGTGGCGAGGATGTGGAAATCCTGATCGTAGATGACGGGTCCAAGGACAATACGGCTGCCATAGCTGATGAATATGAAGCCCGTTATCCCGGTATCGTCAGAGCTCTTCACCAGGAAAATAAAGGACATGGCGGGGCGGTCAATACGGGCCTTGCCCATGCTTCCGGATACTTTTTTAAAGTCGTGGACAGTGATGACTGGGTAGCACCGGATGCTTACAGGAGGATCCTTGATTTTCTCAAAGAAGCAGTGGAGGAAGAAACACCCCTGGACATGCTGGTTTCCAACTATGTCTACGAGAAAGCGGGAGCCAACCGCAAAAAAGTAATCCACTATCACGGGATACTGCCCGAGGACTGCTATTTCACATGGAAAGACACCGGCCATTTCGGCCCTTCCAAGAATATCCTGATGCATTCGGTGATCTATCGGACCGATCTGCTGAGAAGCTTCGGCTTCCAGCTGCCGGAACACACCTTCTATGTGGATAATCTCTTTGTCTTCTGGCCTCTTCCTTACGTGAAGAAAATGTATTATCTGGATGTCGACTTTTACCGTTACTATATCGGACGGGAAGACCAGTCTGTCAATGAATCGGTTATGATTTCCAGAATTGACCAGCAGATTAAAGTTAATAAGATCATGGCAGACATCTATGCCGAACATGAGAAGAAGTTCCGGTCAAAAAAACTGCGCAATTACATGCTTCACTATTATGAAACCATCACCATGGTCACTTCTGTCCTGCTCATCAAGGCAAAGACCAGGGAAGCTTCCGATAAGAAAGATGATTTGTGGAAATACATTGAAGAACGCACGCCCACAGCCTGCCGTAAGATGAAACGGACCATTATTGGAAGGGTGAGTGCATCCAGAGGAAAAATTCTACACATGATTACTCTGGGAGGATACCGGATTGCGCAGAAATGGATCGGCTTCAATTAAAAAAGGGGATGTCCTGCTGATCCTGATTATTCTTGTCCTGGCAGGTGGAACATTTCTGTACTCCCGGTTGGGACGTCAGCCGGGAAACCGGGTTCAGGTTGCCATTGACGGTAAGGAATATGGCAGCTGGTCACTTGATGAGGACCGGATTATCTCCATAGAAGAAAGAGGCTTTCATAACACTCTTCAGATCCGGGACGGCAAGGCGTCCATGAGGGAAGCAGACTGTCCGGATAAGATCTGTGTTCATCACAAGCCGGTCTGCTATGGCGGAGAGTCTATCATCTGTCTTCCCCACAAACTTGTGGTGTCTGTGGAAGCCGGGCAGGACGGGGAAGAAAGCTCCATCGATGCTGTTTCAAAATAATGTATAAGGAGTAAGAAGAACCCTTGATTCTTATTTTAAAATAAAGAACTGGAAGTAAGAAGAACCAATCGATGCTATTTCAAAAAGAAAAGAGCATGAGAGTCTTATTTGGCAGTGGTCAAATAGGGATTCTGAAATAATCTATTTAGAAGGAAGGTTATATCATGGGATTGCTAACGTTTAAAGGCGGACTTCATCCCTATGATGGGAAGGAGCTTAGCAAGGATAAACCGATTGTGGATTATCTGCCTAAGGGCGAACTTGCTTTTCCGCTCAGCCAGCACATCGGTGCCCCGGCCAAAGCGATCGTAAAGAAAAAAGACAAGGTGCTTGCAGGCCAGAAAATCGCTGAGGCAGGCGGTTTTGTTTCTGCCAATATCTTCAGCTCGGTTTCCGGAACGGTAAAAACTATTGAGCCCCGTATGACGGTTTCCGGGAACAAAGTGGACTGCATTATCATTGAAAATGACGGAGAATACCAGCAGGCTCCCTTTGAGCCCTTAAAAGACCTGTCAGCCCCGTCGATCCTTGCGGCTGTCAAGGAAGCTGGCATCGTGGGAATGGGCGGAGCCGGATTCCCGACACATGTAAAGCTGTCACCCAAGGAACCGGAGAAGATTGATACCATCATTATCAATGCCGCGGAGTGTGAACCCTACATAACGGCCGACTACCGGGTCATGATGGAGATACCGGAACAATTGATTTCCGGCCTGAATCTGATTCTCTCCCTTTTCCCGGAGGCCAGAGGAGTCATAGGAATCGAGGATAATAAACCGGATGCCATAGAGAAGCTGACAAAGATGTGTCAGGACCAGGACCGGATTGAGGTAGCTGCCCTGAAGACAAAATACCCCCAGGGAGCGGAGCGTTCTTTAATCTATGCCGTAACCGGCAGAGCCATCAACAGCTCCATGCTTCCTGCGGATGCCGGCTGCATCGTGGATAATGTCGCCACGGCTGTGGCCATCCATGAAGCGGTTACCCTGGGTAAACCCCTCTATGAAAGGGTAGTGACGGTAACCGGAGATGCTATAGAAAACCCCGGTAACTACAGGGTAAAAGCCGGAACTAATGCCGCCGAACTGGTAGAAGCGGCAGGTGGTTTCAAGGAACAGGCAGAGAAGGTGATTTCCGGCGGCCCCATGATGGGTATGGCTCTATCCAGCCTGGATGTTCCCTGTACCAAGACCTTTTCTTCCCTGCTCTGCTTTACAAAAGATCAGGTGAAAGCCTGCCAGCCGGGACCCTGCATCCGTTGCGGAAGATGTGTGGATGTATGTCCTGCCGGTCTCATGCCTACCAGGCTGTCTGAAGTGGCCGACCACGGTGATTTTGCACTTTTTGATGAGCTTGGCGGCTGTGAGTGTGTGGAGTGCGGATGCTGCTCTTACATCTGCCCGGCAAAGAGAAGATTAACCCAGTCCATGAAGACCGGACGCCGCGAGGCCCTGGCCCTTCGAAGAAAGAAGAAAGCATAGGGGGGAGAGAAGATGAACGAAATGTATAACGTGTCTGCCAATCCCCATGTGAGAGATAAGGCGACAACCCACAGTATCATGCTCGACGTGATCATCTGCCTGCTGCCGGCGACTATTTTCGGCTGGGTAAACTTTGGTGTCAGCGCCGTCATCAACACCTTAATCTGCGTGGCAACCTGCGTCATCGCCGAGTATGCCTGGCAGCATTTCATGCATAAACCTGTCACTATACAGGACTGCAGTGCTGCATTGACCGGCCTGCTTCTGGCCATGAACCTTCCTCCACAGGTACCTTATTGGATTCCTGTATTAGGAGGACTTTTTGCCATCATCGTTGTAAAACAGCTTTTTGGCGGACTGGGACAGAACTTCATGAATCCGGCCCTGGGAGCCCGATGCTTTCTGGTGATTTCCTTTGCCGGCATCATGACCAACTTCTCGGCCAAAGGAATGCTGACACAATTTGATGCGGTGACCATGGCTACTCCTCTTGCCAATCTCAAGGCAGGACAGATGGTTTCTGTCAAGGACATGTTTCTGGGAACGACCGGTGGAACCATCGGTGAGACATCGGCCATCCTTCTTTTACTGGGCGGTCTGGTTCTCATTGTTCGGGGAATCATCAGCTGGAGGATTCCGATTACCTATATCTGTACTTTGAGTGTTTTCGTCCTTCTTTTCGGAGGGCATGGTTTTGATATGCACTATCTGGCAGCCCATCTTTGCGGCGGTGGTCTCATGCTGGGTGCCTTCTTTATGGCAACCGACTACGTCACATCACCAATCACCCCCCTGGGCAAGATCGTATTCGGCATCTGCCTGGGAATACTGACCGGACTCTTCCGTATTTTCGGAGGATCGGCAGAGGGTGTATCCTATGCCATTATTTTCAGTAACCTTCTGGTACCCCTGATCGAGCGCTTCACCGTGCCGACTGTATTCGGGAAAGGGGGAAAGAAAGATGAATGAATTGATTAAAGATTGTTTGAAGCTTGTCCTCATCACCCTGGTGGCAGGACTGGCCCTGGGTGTAGTCTACGAGATTACCAAGGCTCCCATCGGGAGACAGCAGACCAAGGCCCAGAAGGAGGCCTACAAGGCTGTATTCCCGGACGCAGATGAGTTTTCCGATCTGGAAGGCTTTTCCGGCGACCAGGCATCAAAGGTCTTTGCGGACTATGCCTCGGATAATACGGTGGAAGACCACGCAGGTGATACACTTAACAATGTGGTGGAAGCCAAGGCATCCGGACAAGCTCTGGGCTACATTTTTGACATCACTACCCACAAGGGTTACGGCGGCGATATTGAGCTGACCGTCGGTATCCAGGCCGATGGAACGGTAACCGGTTATTCGGTCCTCTCCATCAGCGAGACAGCCGGATTGGGCATGAACGCCAAGAATCCCGAATGGGCATCCCAGTACGCCGGAAAGAAAACGGAAAGCTTTACCGTAGTAAAAGATGGCACCGGATCTTCTGACGATGGAAAGATTGATGCCATTTCCGGAGCTACCATCACCAGCAAAGCGGTAACCGGAGCCATAAACAACTGTCTGGCTTACTTCAGAACACTGGAAGGAGGGAAATAAGATGAAGAAAAATTCACCCGCAGAACGATTGTTCAACGGTATCATCCGAGAAAATCCCACCCTGGTTCTGATTCTGGGCATGTGTCCCACCCTTGCCGTTACCACATCCGCCATCAACGGAGCCGGCATGGGACTGTCCACGACCGTCGTGCTGATGTTCTCCAACCTGATTATCTCCCTGCTCAGGAACTTTATACCTGACAGGGTCAGGATACCATCCTATATCGTAGTAATCGCAACCCTGGTAACCATGGTTCAGTTCCTCCTGCAGGGCTATGTTCCCAGCCTGGATAAGGCACTGGGTGTATACATTCCCCTGATCGTAGTTAACTGTATCATCCTGGGACGTGCCGAATCTTATGCCAGCAAGAACGGCCCCATATCCTCCTTCTTTGACGGAATCGGTATGGGCCTGGGCTTTACACTGGCTCTGACCATTCTTGGTGCCTTCCGTGAACTCTTAGGAGCAGGAACTATCTTCGGCATGACTGTACTTCCTGAGAGCATCTATACCCCCATAACCATTTTCATCCTGGCACCGGGAGCCTTCTTTGTACTTTCCTGCATGATTGCCATACGAAACAGGCTTAACAACCGCAAGCCGGTTGAGGAGAGAAGAGAACTGCCCCAGGGCTGCGGCGACTGTGCCAACTGCGCTCTGACCGGATGTGCAAGCCGGAGTTTCTTTGACATGAGCGTAGATAGCAAGAAGCCGGAAGCTTCACAAAGCGAGGGAGGTGGATCGAAATGAAAGAATTGATTCTCATTATTATCGGCTCAGCCATCGTCAATAACGTCGTACTCAGCCAGTTCCTGGGCTTATGTCCCTTCCTCGGTGTATCTAAGAAAACGGAGACAGCAGCTGGTATGGGAGGTGCGGTCATCTTTGTTATAACGATTGCAGCCTTTGTCACAGCCATTATCAATCAGTTCATCCTTGTACCTCTGAAACTGACCTACCTGCAGACTATTGTATTTATCCTGGTCATTGCAGCTCTGGTTCAGTTTGTGGAAATGTTTTTGAAGAAATCCATCCCGTCACTATACGAATCACTGGGTGTCTTTCTTCCCCTGATTACGACCAACTGTGCTGTTTTGGGTGTCGCCCTAAATGCTGTACAGTATCAGTACGATATCCTTCAATCCACCATCTACGGGCTGGGAATTGCCGTGGGATTTACCATCGCCATTGTTATCCTTGCCGGTATCCGGGAAAAGATAGAATATAATGATATTCCGGAATCCTGGCAGGGTATGCCCATCGTCATGGTAACAGCCGGCCTCATGTCCATCGCCTTCTTTGGCTTTTCAGGAATCATCTGATAAAGGAGAAGAGGATCAGATCGGACATCGTTTGATTATTGCAAAATCAAAAAGCCGGGTGGGGGTCTGTGATCCCACACCTGACTGCCATACACATATAGGGAGGAAAAGGGTATGAGTGCAAGTGGTATAATTCTGGCAGCAGCAGTTGTCGGAGGAACCGGACTGGTAATATCCGTTCTTCTGGGAATTGCCTCTGAAAAATTCAAAGTGCCGGTGGATGAGAAAGAAATTGCTGTCAGGGAATGTCTGCCCGGCAACAATTGCGGCGGCTGCGGTTTCGCCGGATGTGACGCCCTGGCCAAAGCCATCGCAGGGGGCGAAGCCCCGGTAAACGCCTGTCCCGTAGGCGGAGCTCCGGTGGCTGAACAAATCAGCGCCATCATGGGAGTGGAGGTCGACGATTCCCAGAAAATGGTGGCCTTTGTCAAATGCGCCGGGACATGTGAAAAAGCAAAAAACAAGAACATCTACACCGGCAACGAAGACTGTGTATCTGCCATGAGCGTTCCGGGAGGCGGGCCCAAAGCCTGCGCCTACGGATGCATGGGCTTTGGCAGCTGTGTCAAGGTATGTGATTTCGGAGCCATCCGGGTTATAAACGGAATCGCACAGGTCGACGAAGAAAAATGTGTTGCCTGCGGAAAATGCGTAGCAACCTGTCCCAAATCTCTGATCGAGCTGGTACCCTACCATCAGAAATATAAGGTTCAGTGCAGCTCAAAGGAATTCGGAAAACCGGTCAAGGCAGTATGCACGACCGGATGTATCGGATGTAAAATGTGCGTACGACAATGTGAATTCGACGCCATCACTGTAGTAAACAACATCGCAAAAATTGACTATGAGAAATGTACAGGCTGCGGCGCATGCGCAGCCAAATGTCCTTCAAAAATCATTGTCTTATGTGAAGAATCGGAGAAATAAAACATTATGAAATGTCCTTTTTGCGGTCTTGACAATACCAGAGTCATTGACTCAAGACCGGCAGACGATAATGCATCGATTCGCCGAAGAAGACTTTGCGACGAATGCGGAAAAAGATTTACAACCTACGAACGCGTGGAAGTGGTCCCCCTGACGGTCATAAAAAAAGACCGGACCAGGGAACCCTATGACAGGCAAAAGATACTCTCAGGCATCATGAGAGCCTGCCATAAAAGACCCATATCCATCGAGATGATCGAAGAAACCGTCAACCAGATCGAAAACGAACTTTACAATCTCGAATACAAAGAGATCGAAAGCGACACCATCGGTGAGATCGTCATGGATCACCTTAAAAACCTCGAGCAGGTTGCCTACGTAAGATTTGCATCGGTCTATCGGGAATTTAAAGACGTTAACACATTTATGAGCGAATTAAAAAAGATGCTGGATTCATCGGATTGATTTCGGTGGGACAGTGGGGACGTATCATATTGTCCCACTTTGTTAAAAACGAAACAATGTGGGACAATATGATACGTCCCCACTGTCCCACTAAGACGAGTAGAAAGGCAGGCAAATATAATCATGTTAAAGAAATTATGCATTGTATTTCTGGTATTAGTTATGATAGTCACTGTTTCAGCATGCGGGTCATCAGGACAGCCTTCGGATGATGGACAATCCGGAGAAAGTGGGAACACAGAAGCAATGTCCGGCGGCTGGGAGCTTTTTGCTAATGAATCGAACGTATTACCTGATGATGTCCAGGCAGCCTTTGATAAAGCTAAGGAAACCTTCACGGGAAGCGAATTAAAGCCTGTTGCTTTTCTTGCAAGCCAGGTTGTGGCGGGGACCAATTATATGATTCTGTGCCAGGCAACCACCACAACAGAGACTCCGTCTACATCTTATCAGATGGTGGTCGTATATGCCGAGCTTGAACGAACTGCCGAGATCACACAGATAAAAGACTTTGATCTTCTGGCATATACACAAGGAGAGGGATCTGAGATTAATACGGAGAAAGTTGCCGGCGGCTGGGAAGTTGCGGAAGACAAAGGCTCTGTTGTGATTCCTCAGGAAGCAAAAGACGCTTTTGATAAGGCGACGGAAAAGCTTGATGGAAATGAACTTGAAGCGATGGCCTTACTCGGAACACAGGTAGTTGCCGGCACCAACTATGCCTTCCTTTGCTTCAGTACACTTCAAACAGAAGAAACGATCAAAGGGATACAGGTCGTTACAGTCTATGAAGATCTGAAGGGCAATGCCGAGGTAAGCAATATCTGTGCGGTGGACCCGGCAGACTATAACCAGTGATTTTAAAAGACAATATGTTTTCAGGGGCTTCCCGCTATGGACTGTGCGAATCATAGGGGGAAGCTTTTTTGTTACATAAACAAAGGGCTGGAGGGAGATGAAATCTCCTTCCGGTTTTTTTGCTGCTTTTCCACTAATTATTAGCTGCAAAATAATAGGAATAAATATAAAATAATACAATAATAGCAAATATAGGTTGACATTATTTAACATTAATGGTAATTATATATCAGAAAAGATCTTTTGGATGGGAAAATGATCGTTGAGAGGGGGGACATCTATGGTTACGGAAGTAATGAGCGGCATGGTGATTGGTGTGGAAGGGCAGCTTGTGAAAGTACAGACGGATGTCAGTGACGGTCTGCCGGTTTTTACCATGATCGGTTATCTGTCCAATGAAGTGAAAGAAGCTAAAGACAGGGTGCGTACTGCGCTGAAGAATTGTGGATATTCAATCCCTCCCCAAAGGATCTCCGTAAACCTGGCTCCGGGAGATACGCGCAAGTACGGAACCTGGTTCGATCTTGCAATCGCAGTATCGGTCCTCCTCTCTCTGGGATATATGGACCCCACAGCAGCAGAAGGCTTTCTTTTTCTCGGAGAATTATCTCTTGATGGCCGCCTGTCCCCCCTTTCCGGTGTCCTGCCTATTGTCATGGAAGCCTGTGAGCGTGGATACCGTTATTTTATCGTTCCTCTGGAAAATGCAGCAGAAGCAGCCCTGATCGAAGGCACGGTCGTTTACGGATTCTCAGGTCTGGAAGAGGTTTGTGACTTTCTTCTTGGGGCGGATGTGGAAGCCGTAGAGGGATATCAGCCGGATCCCGGGAAAAAAGAAGAAAAAAACCCGGTTGATTTTGCGGATATCCATGGTCAGACCACCGCAAAAAGAGCTCTCGAGATTGCAGCAGCCGGCTTTCACAATGTCTTTCTGACCGGACCACCGGGTATGGGAAAGTCCATGCTGGCATCCGCCATGCCGGGGATCATGCCGGAAATGACCATGCAGGAGAGGATAGAGACCACCATGATCCACAGCGTCAAAGGTCTCTTAAAGGAGGGGTTCAGCCTGATTGAACAGCGCCCTTTCCGGGCACCTTCCCTTGGGATTACCATGGCAGGTATGTTCGGAGGAGGAAATAATCCGACTCCGGGTGAGGTTTCCCTGGCCCATCATGGGGTACTCTTCCTCGATGAATTCGTAGAGCATCCAAGGAGCATTACGGAAAATCTAAGAACTGTACTGGAAAATCATTCCATTAATCTGGTCCGTCAGGAAAGATCCATCACCTTTCCTGCGGATTTCCTTTTAATCGCTGCATCAAATCCATGTCCCTGTGGCTTCTATCCGGACCGAAATCGATGCCATTGTATGGAATATCAGATCCGCAATTATCAGGGCCGGCTCAGCGGGCCCATACTTGATCGTATGGATCTTTTTGTTCGCTGTGATGAGGTTCCCTACGCCTTATTGGTAAAGGAGGAAAAAGAGGAGTCTTCTATGTCTGTTCAGAAAAGAGTGGAGACGGCCAGAGCCATGCAGAAAGACAGGCAGAATTCAGATACCAGCTATTATAATGGCCGTATGTCATCTGCGGATACAGGTAAATACTGCGCTTTAACCCAGACTTGCCAGAGGATGATGGAGGAAGCCTTTGACCGTCTGCATCTTACGGGAAGGTCTTATTACAAGCTCCTGAAAACCGCGCGGACCATAGCGGATCTTGAGGAATCCTCCATAATCAGGGAAGAGCATCTGATCGAGGCCATAAGATACAGACAGGTTCCTGTCTAGGATGGATAAATAATTGATTAAGACGGATTATAAGTATAAGCAGAAAATATAGTAAGAAGGTTTATAATATGAAGGAAAAGGCCTGGATACTCCAGGAAAAAAGGTTCACGGTGGGAGGAAAAGTATCCTGCTGGTCAGTCCGCAGTCTTCTTTGGTATTGGTTTGTCAATATAGAAGGGATTGGGATCGCAGTCTGCTGGAAATTGCTGGATTATTTTTCAGATGTATTTGCTATATGGGAGGCTGACAGCAAAGAATTGAAGGAATTGCTGACTCCGGGCCAGATCCGGTCTTTGGACAAGTCGAAGATGTTTTTTGACCCGGATGCCTCCATTCGCCGTCTCATGGAGTCGGAGATTCGCTTTATCCACTGGGATATGGAAGAATATCCGGAAAAGCTCCGGCATATATTTCAACCACCTCTGGGTCTTTATGTCCGTGGGAAACTGCCGGATCCGGATCGACCGTCTCTGGCTATGGTCGGATCCAGAAGGGCTACAAATTACGGAAAAAGTCTGGCAAGGGATATAGCCTGTCAGTTGGCCGGAGCCGGGGTGCAGATTATCAGCGGTCTGGCATCCGGGATCGACGCGGAGAGCCATCGGGGAGCCCTGCTGGGTGGGGGATATACCCTGGGAGTCCTGGGTGGAGGTATTGATACGATTTATCCCAAAGGAAATTTTAACCTCTATTATGAGATGTATGCCTGCGGAGGGGTAGTGTCCGAATACAATATAGGCATACCCAATATCAGTGGATTGTTTCCCATGAGAAACAGGATTATCAGCGGTTTGTCCGATGCTGTTCTGGTCGTGGAAGCGGGAAAGAAGAGTGGATCCCTTATAACTGCAGACCAGGGTTTGGAACAGGGGAGGGAAATCTTTGCCCTGCCTGGCCGGGTGACGGATTCTATGAGCAGCGGATGCAACGACCTTATTGCCCAGGGGGCAATCCCGGTTACCGGACCCCAGGTTCTTTTGGATTATTTCCATATAAAAAGGGAAGAAAGGCTGAGAGAAGAAAACAGAACATCAGTCGACAAGAAGAAAGAAGCAGCCAAAGGAAAAGCAATCAAAAAGGAAGCAGGCAAAGGGGAAGCAGTCAAAGGAGAAACAGCCAATAGGGAAGCAGGCAGAGGGGAAGATGATTTAAGTGATGAGATGAGAAATGTCTTTGACAGGATTGATGTGATTCAGGGGATTTCTTTTGATTCATTATATTCAGAATGTGGAATTGATAAAAAAAAGCTGGAATTAATCCTCTACCAACTGGAGTGCAAAGAATTAATTTTTCAGCCTGTACAGGGACTTTTTCAGAGACGGACGGTAATTATTTGATTTTTTCTACTTGCATACCGCAAAAAAATAGTGTATTATGAGAATCGTTTTCAGGATTTTATAATAATTTTGATTTTTCAGCAGGAAAGCAAAAGTTATAAAATCATTGCGGAATGAGGCTTTCATGGCTTTTCGTTACCGCACACAGCAAAGAAATAAAGAACCTAGTGAGGGTTAAAAATCTATGTCAACAAATCTTGTAATTGTTGAATCACCGGCTAAAGCGAAAACGATTCAGAAATTTTTAGGTAAATCGTATAAGGTCGTGGCTTCCAACGGTCATGTGAGGGATCTTCCCAAAAGTACCATCGGAGTCGATGTGGACAATGACTATGAGCCGAAATATATCACCATCCGGGGCAAGGGAGAAGTCCTGGCTCAGCTTCGGAAGGAAGTGAAGAAGGCAGGCAAAATCTTTCTTGCGACCGACCCTGATCGTGAGGGAGAGGCTATTTCCTGGCATCTCTACCATGCTCTTCATCTTGAGGATAAGAAGTGTGCCAGGATTACATTTAATGAGATTACCAAGGATGCGGTAAAGAACGCCATCAAGAATTCCAGGAAGATTGATATGGACCTGGTGGATGCCCAGCAGGCCAGACGGGTTCTGGACCGTATCGTGGGATACAAAATCAGTCCAATTCTGTGGTCAAAGATTAAGAGAGGACTGTCGGCCGGCAGGGTTCAGTCAGTGGCTCTGCGTATTATCCATGACAGAGAGCAGGAAATCAATGAATTCATTCCGGAAGAGTACTGGTCTCTGGATGTGGACCTGAATGCAGATGGGGAAAAGAAAACTCTGGAAGCCCATCTGGTCAGTGATGCTGAGGGAAAGATTCACATCGGATCCCGGGAAGAGATGGACGCCATCCTTGATGACCTGAGAGGAGAGGACTTCCATATCCTGAATATTCGAAGAGGATCAAAAAAAAAAAAACCGCCTCTGCCATTTACCACAAGTACCCTGCAGCAGGAAGCATCTAAAAAGTTAAATATGTCAACGCA
>CADBME010000321.1 GCA_902795715.1 uncultured Lachnospiraceae bacterium
AGGAAATTTGACCTGAGTGCGCTGAGAAGCCAGAATCACAACTCCAAAAATCCGCCCTATACCAATGAAGTTCCCACTATGGATAAACCATGTAATGACAGTAAAGGCTGTGGTGGAGTTATGCGTGTCGCTCCCCTTGGCCTCATGCTGAGCTCCAATCACTGGATCGGAGGGGATGGAGCCATGGTTACAGCCGGTCAGGCGGCGGCGATAACCCATGGTCATCCTTTGGGATATTTGCCTGCAGCATTTCTTGGGGAACTGATTCACAGGATCACATACCGTATGGATGGATCGGCACCACTTTTATTAATAATAAAAAGGACCCTTGAAGCAATCTACAAAAAGTTCCATTCTACAGAATATCTGAGTGAATTTGACACGATTATCCAAAAGGCAATTGCCCTGGCTGAAACGGAAAACGAAAAGCTGAAAGAATCAGCCGATACCGAGGAATATGATGAATTGACAGCCAGGAGTAAAATAAATGATGTAATAAACATTCATGCTATCGGGGGCGGCTGGGTAGGAGAAGAAGCACTGGCAATAGCTATCTACTGCGTGATCAGATATCCAGAAGATTTTCAGGAAGCTCTCCGAATATCCGTAAATCATAGCGGTGACAGCGATTCAACAGGTTCCATTACCGGGAATATTCTGGGGGCTTATCTGGGCCTGGAAAGAATAAAAGAACAGATATCCATTGAGGAAGAAGACCCGATTCAAATTGAAAAACTTGAATTATACGATTCTATGCACTACTGGACAAAACAAGCTTTTCAGGTAGTAATCAATACAAAAAATAATGCCAACAATTCAACAACAAAGAAAGAATATGAATTTGGCCTTGATGATTATGATCACCCGATAGCGATGAACAGGAAAAAAGGAAAAGTTTATTGTTGGAATAAGCTAAAGAAGGAATGGATTGATCAATCTTACATGTATGTTGAGATTGAATACGGAGAAAGGACTTTTAAACCGATCGAAGTCCTGGAAGGCGCAGATATAAACCAGACAGTATTACGGGACCCTGGTCCATGATTCCAAAGCAGTCTACCAGCGTTTTATGGGCTGGTATGACGCCAATCCCGTCCACCTGAACAAACTGCCTCCTGAGACCGCAGCCAAAAAGCTGGTAGAATATCTCCCCAGCATGGAGACCGTTCTTGTGCAATCTGAGATTGTGGGAGATGTGGATAAAATAAAGTGTTTTGTTCAATCCCTTGACCAGCTGTCAAGAGGAGCAGTAAGTGTATTTAATATTATTGAGCCATAAGCAGCCCATGCCATTAATAGGAGAATGGAGATTGCCAGTGAAGGGGTTTATCAATGGATGTAAATATTGTGAAGAGTCTTTCTTCTTTTGAATGGTTTCGAAATAGCCATGCATTGAAGTATACTTCCGAGGAGACATTGAACAGGCTCTGGAAAGCAGGGACAGTGAAAAGCTTTTCCAAAGGTGAGGTTATTTTGCGGGCTAAGGAGAAAATAACCAATATCGCTTTTCTTCTTTCCGGAAAGGTGATTGTATACAACCTGACCCATTCCGGGAGGAGGAAGATTCTCTTTGTTTTAGGACCAGGAAATCTGCTTAATGATCATGTCTTTGATTCGCAGTCTCTGACTGTCTACTGTGAGACTTTGGAGCCTTGTCTGACCCTGCTGATTCCGAAAGATGTTTTTACAAAATGTATGGAAGATGATTATTCTCTTGTTCGCGGCATCATGGAAGAGCAGGAACGCAAGATGTGGCGCCTTTCCCATCAGCTTAAAAATACGGTCGGGAATATCAATCTGGAAAGAAAACTGGCGGCCAAGCTGTGGAAGCTGGCCAGGGACTTCGGGATTCCAGGGGATGAGGGCATAGAGATTGATGTGGTTATGAGTAAAACCTTTCTGGCGGACATGCTTGGCGTGCCCAGAGAAACGGCATCAAGAATGTGCAGAAGACTGGTTCAGTATGGGCTGATTTTTCAGAAGGGAAAACGTATTATTGTTCGTGATCCTGACATACTGGCTCATTATTATAAAACCGGCGAGTAATCAGTCCATGATAGTCGTGAGGATTCCTCATGACAATATCGATTGAACTATATGGATCCATAATAATCCCTGTGAAAGAATGTTTCCCGTATTATAAATAATGTAGAGAATCCGTGATTTTTATCACGGATTTTTTTTGCCCTTTTTGGTACATTTGAAATGACAACTATTAACTTTGAACGGGTATTATTTTCAATTACTACAGGAGGGGAGAAATCACTATGGGATATCAATTGTCGAAATCCGGAGCAGATGCGATCTTTCGCAGACTGGCACAAGATTACGATATCCTGGCACCAAAATGTATGGTTGGTGAGGGATGTTTTTCTGATACGGATGTAATCCGATACGGAAGGGTTGATTCTTTTGATGAAATCGAATGGGAGAAAAAATCCGATTATTCTTTTAAAGAGGTCCTGCTGCCGGTCAATGAGACTTTATTTTATTTTACGGAAGATCAGACTACTGTTCCCAGTGAGGAGGAAAAGGAGATCCTGGTTTTTCTGCGGGCATGCGACCTGCACGCAGTTAAACGGCTTGATGAGATTTACCTGAATAATGTTTTCGGAGACTATTATTATGAACGGAGAAGAAGCAAGGTGAAGTTTATTCTCATGGGGTGTTCTGTAAGCTGTGACAGAGGATTCTGCGTGAGTATGGGGACCAACAAGGCAGAGAATTATGATGCATATCTTAAGGTCGACGGCGATATGGTTTATGCAGATATAAAAGATGATTCTCTATTACATACAGTAAAAGATCTCTACCGGTCTGTCAAAGAGACTGAAACGGCTGTGCAGGGAACGGTCATTCACAAAAAGGAAAAAACACCTGATTATGTTACGGAGAATAATGAAAAGGTGACTTTTCCCAAAAACCTTTCCAATGATTCTTTTACCAAAGAAATCTGGAAAGAGTACGGGGACCGCTGCATTACCTGCGGACGATGTAACTTCGCCTGTCCCACATGCACATGCTTCACCATGCAGGATATTTTCTATCAGGATAATCCCAAGGTGGGTGAAAGAAGGAGGATCTGGGCATCCTGCCAGGTAGACGGATATACGGATATGGCCGGAGGCCATGGATTCCGGAAAGATAAAGCAGACAGGATGCGCTTCAAAATCATGCATAAAATCTATGATTTTGAGAAGAGATTCGGATATCCCATGTGTGTCGGGTGCGGTCGCTGTGATGATATCTGTCCGGAATACATTTCCTATGCGAACATTGTAAATAAACTGGCAAAGGAGGAGGAAGAGGCATGAAGAACGAATATATTCCGCAGCTTTCCACGATCCGCGAGGTAATAAAGCATACTGATTTGGAGTATACATTCCGCATGGAATACAAAGGAGAAGTAAAGCCCGGCCAGTTTTTTGAAGTATCGATCCCCAAATTTGGCGAGGCACCGATTTCCGTCAGCGGCATAGGTGAAGATACGGTTGATTTTACCATACGCCGTGTGGGTAAAGTGACCAATGAGATCTTCGAAAACTATGTGGGAGACCGGTTTTTCATTCGAGGGCCCTACGGGAACGGATTTGATATTAGTGAGTATAAAGGGAAAGAGCTGGTGGTTGTTGCCGGAGGAACCGGTCTGTCACCGGTAAGAGGAGTGGTGGATTATTTTGCCCATCATCAGGACGAACTGGTGAGTGAGACTCTAATCGCAGGATTCAAATCTCCTCAGGATGTATTGTTTAAGGAGGATTTCGAATTCTGGAATCAAAGCGGAATGCATGTGATCAAAACAGTGGATACCGCCCCGGAAGGATACAGCGGGCCGATAGGAATGGTTACCAAATATATACCGGATCTTCATTTTGAGGATATCAGCAAGGCTTCCTTTATCTGCGTAGGTCCGCCCATCATGATTAAATTCACTGTGATGGAGATTCTGAAGCTGGGTGTTCCGGAGGAAAACATATGGGTTTCCAACGAGAGAAAAATGTGCTGCGGCATCGGTAAATGCGGACATTGTAAGATTGGGTCTACCTATATATGTCTGGACGGGCCGGTCTTTAACTATAAAGACGGCAAAGAATTGATTGACTGATTGCGGAATCGTGAGAGGAGGATATCTTAATGGGTTTGGATGTTAATACAAAGAAATTAAAAAAGAATGCCTTTCGTGTTTCCAAGGTCCGCGGAATCGGCGCTTCCCGAATCCGTGTTCCCGGCGGTTATCTGAATGCGAAAGTGCTCGGCATGATCCAGGAGATTGCCGAGGAGTACGGAAACGGTTATGTACATATGACGACCCGCCAGGGGTTTGAGATCGAAGGAATTCGATTTGAAGACATGGATGCTATCAATGAGAAGCTTCAGCCGATCATTGAGTTGGTGGGAATCAACCAGAAGGAGAAGGGAAAAGGATATCCGGAGTCAGGTACCAGAAATATCAGTGCCTGTATCGGCAATAATGTCTGTCCCTTTGCTAACTATAATACAGCAGAGCTGGCAAGAAGAATCGAAAAAGCCGTTTATCCCCATGATTTACATTTTAAGATTGCCTGCACCGGCTGTTCCAATGACTGCGCCAAGGCAAGGATGCATGATTTCGGGATCATCGGCATGACCATGCCTCAGTATGATCCCACCCGATGTGTTTCCTGCAAGGCCTGTATCAAAGGCTGCAAAGCACTGTCGGTTGATGCTCTGCGAATGAACGAAAACTATAAGATTGTCAGAGATACAGAGAAATGTATCGGCTGCGGGGTTTGCGTGACCAAATGTCCTACCAGAGCGCTTACCCGAAGTAAAAAGAAATACTATAAGCTTTCAATCATGGGGAGAACAGGAAAAAAGAATCCCAGACTGGGAGAAGATTTCCTGGTATGGGCCGATGAAGAAAACATCGTAAAGATTATCCTAAATACCTATGATTTTGTTGAAGAATACATTAGCCCGGATGCCCCTGCCCGAAAAGAACATATCGGCTATATTATCGACCGTGTAGGTTTTGAAGAGTACAAGAAATGGGCTTTAAAAGATGTGAAACTGATGCCGGAAACCATCATAAACAATTGCCTTTACTGGAAAGGAATCGATTTCCGGGGAAACGGCAAGCCCGGAGAAGCCTAATACTTAAGAAAAGGTGAGACGATGAAAAAAATACAATCAACCTGTAACTTCTGTGCCATAGATTGCAATCTGGACTTTTATGTGGAGGATAACCGGATCGTAAAAACGGTTCCCACCAAAGGCTATCCGGTAAATGACGGTTTTTCCTGTATAAAAGGTTTGTCTTTAAGCAAACAGCAGACAACTGTGAAACCTAACAGCCTTCCCCGGATTCGTCAGGAGGATGGATCCATGAAAGAAGTCTCCTGGGAAGAAGGTTTTGCGCATGTGGCAGCCAAAATTAAGGAGATTCAGGATAACTATGGCAGAGAAGCTATGGCCGGTATCAGTACCGGCCAGCTGACAATGGAAGAATTTGCCATCTTTGGCCATCTTATGCGTAATTATCTGCAGACCAATGTGGACGGTAATACGAGACTCTGTATGGCTACGGCTGTCGTTGCCCACAAGCAGAGCTACGGCTTTGATGCCCCCGGATATACATTAAATGATCTGGAGCTTTCGGACACCATTATTTTCATTGGAGCTAATCCTGTAGTGGCCCATCCTATTGTCTGGGGCAGAGTAAGAGCCAATAAAGTTCCGGGACGCAAAATCATTGTAATCGATCCAAGAAAGTCTGAGACAGGTCAAAACGCGGATTACTTGTATCAATTGAACTGGAGGAGTGATCTTTTACTCCTCTACACTGTTGCGAATCAGCTGATTGAGAAGGACTATCTCGATCACAGTTTTATTGAGGAACATACGGAGCATTTTGAAGAGTTTAAAGAGTTTGTAAAAGCCTACACCTTAGAGCGCGGAGTTGCCGGAACCGGCCTCTGTGCGGAAGAAATTGCAGAGCTTACTGAATTGATTCACAAAGGGAAGAAAGTGTCATTCTGGTGGACTATGGGTGTAAACCAGGGATATGAGGCTGTTCGGACTGCTCAGGCCATCATCAATCTGGCGCTGATGACCGGCAATATCGGCAAACCCGGAACCGGAGCCAATTCGATTACCGGACAATGCAACGCTATGGGCTCACGTGTCTACAGCAACACATCCTGCCTCTTCGGAGGGGGAGATTTTGCAGATCCTGCAGAGAGAGAACGCATAGCCAACATTGTGGGAATCGAAGAAAATCTCATCGCCAGGAAGCCGACTATTACCTACAATCAAATCATAGAAGGTATCAATGAAGGAAAAATCAAAGGACTCTGGATTCTGTGTACTAACCCAAGACACAGCTGGACCAACAATGAAACCTTTGCCTCGGCAGTAAAGAAGCTGGACCTTTTCGTAGTCCAGGACATTTATGACACCATCGAGAGTGCTGAAGAATGTACTGTTTTCTTCCCGGTAGTACCGGGGATCAAGAAGGAAGGGACTTACATAAACCTGGAGAGACGATTGTCCGCCATGCGGCCCGTTCTTGAGCGCGGGGAGAATGAGATTTCAGATTATGAAGCTATACTCGGCGTCGGCAAAGCCCTTGGCATGGGAGATGCATTGAAGAAATGGGAAACTCCCAAAGATTGTTTCAATCTGATGAAGGAATGCAGCAGGGGAAAAGCATGTGATATTACCGGAGTGACATGGGAGGGCCTGGAGAACTCCCACGGTATTCAATGGCCCTATCCCGAAGGAGAAGAGGAAACCTTTAAAGAGGAGCAGAGAAGACTCTACAGCGATGGCTGTTTCTTCACCAAATCCGGAAAGGCACAGTTTATTTTTGAAGATGTCATGGAGAACCCACTGCCGGTTACCGAAGAGTTCCCTTATGTTTTTAATACCGGAAGAGGGACGGTTGGCCAATGGCATACCCAAAGCCGCACCAAAGAGGTCAAATTCGTAGAGGATGTTTCTTTAAAGAAGGCATATCTTTATATGAACACAGAAACAGCAAAGGAACATGACATCAGAAACAACGATCATGTCAGAGTCTATTCGGTCAATGGTCAGGATGCAGTCTTCTCGGTAAAGGTGACAGACAAGGTCCGGCCGGGCGAGCTGTTTGCCCCCATTCATTATATTGAATGCAATAAGTTGACACCATCCGTTTATGATAAATACTCTAAAGAACCGAATTATAAAGGCGCAACGGTACGGTTCGAAAAATGCCCTGACTTTGATAATTTTTAACCATACTTACAAATGAATACCGGGAGGTATGAAATGTATCGAATTAAAATAGACCGAAGCCGCTGCATCGGCTGCCTTACCTGCGTTACGGCCTGCGTCGTCAGCCATGAGACGGAAAGCGGGGACGCCAGAAACCGGGTAGTAATCGACAGTGAAACGACGCCGTCACCGATTTTTTGCCGCCATTGCGACAGACCGGAGTGTGTGTACACCTGTATGACCGGGGCAATGAAAAAGAATCCTGTGACCGGTTACGTAGAATATGATAAGGAGAAATGTGCAAGCTGTTATATGTGCATCATGTCCTGTCCCTATGGCATCTTGAAATATGACAGCATTCGTCACGAAGAAATTATGAAATGCAACATGTGTGTCCATCGTTCCCAGGATGGCAGGGCCAATCCCATGTGCGTGGAAAAATGCCCCATGCAGGCGATTACTTTGGAGGAGGTGAGGGAATGAGATATGTAGTACTGGGTTCCTCAGCTGCCGGAGTAAACGGGGTAAGGGAGCTTAGAAAACTGGATAAAAATAGTGAGATCATCATGATTTCCAGGGACGAGGCAATCTACTCCCGATGCATTCTCCACAAGTACCTGTGCGGGGAGAGAGATCTGCAAGGAATCAGCTTTGTCGAGAATGACTTTGATTCCCTTTACAATATTCAGTGGATAAAGGGAAAAGCCTGTACTGGCTTGAATCCCGGGGAGAAGTATGTCATTTTGGATGATGACAGCCAGGTTTCTTACGACAAGCTCCTGATTGCCACAGGTTCCCACAGCTTTATCCCGCCGATCAAAAACCTCCGGGAAGCGAAAAATGCCATCGGTTTCCGCAACCTGGACGATATCGAAATCTTAAAAGAGGTTGCAAAAACCTGTGAACACATCATTGTAATGGGTTCCGGCCTGGTAGGCATCGATTGTACAACGGGTTTTCTTGAGCTTGGTGTTAAGGTAACACTGGTCGATATGGCCGGCTGGCTTCTGAACAGACAGCTTGATGAGGAAGCGGCCAATACATACAAAGAAGCATTTGCCAAAGAGGGGATCGCCCAATATTACGGTGTGGGCGTATCGGAAGTGATTTTGGATGATGATAAAAAGATCAAAGAAGCCGTCCTGACAGACGGTACGGTCCTGCCTTGTGATTTTATGGTCCTCACCGCCGGTGTCAGACCGAATGTGGAATTCCTGCAGGATACCGGAATTGAACTGTCCAAATTTGGCCTGGTTTATGATGAGACAGGAAAAACAAGTGATAACAGTATTTACGGGGCGGGAGATGTATCCGGGACCTCTCCTATCTGGCCGGTAGCTGTGAAAGAGGGAATGATCGCTGCTTCCAATATGGCCGGGGTTCCCCGCAAAATGACAGACTTTTTTGCCAGCAAATCAACTATGAATTTCCTGGGGATTCCAAGTATGTCCTTAGGTGATGTAAATCTTACCGAGGAAGAGGGTTACCAGATTGAAACAAGAAAGACCGAGTCTGCCTATAAGAAAATCATTCACAAGGACGGGAGAATTGTGGGTGCGCTTCTGCAGGGGGATCTGGCTTACGGTGGTGTGCTGCAGCAACTGATTGCAAGACGCATTGATGTGAGGAAAGTTAAAAAACCGATCTTTGATGTGGACTATTCTGACTTTTTCCACATGCGCGAGAACTTTGAATTCACTTACGATTGACATTTGTCCAGGAATTATTGATCCAATACCCGCAAAAGCCTAAGAAACACTGACATTGGTTTAAGTTCAGCAGTTTAGATCCCTGACAAGACATTATCGACCCTAATCTGAAAAAGGATATAAAAGGCTGAAGAAGAGAGGAGAACATATGGACAGACTGGAAAAAATAACGGTTCCCCTGCTTCCGACAATTGCCGGTGCTCTGACTCTGAGCAATGTATACGGAGGACTCGGATATGTCTGGATCAGACATTTCTTTATGTGGTCAGCGGTAGTCGTTCTTGTCGCGTATATCATAAAAATGATCCGCTTTCCGAAGACATGCCTCAATGAGTATATGCAGGTTGTACCCTGCAGTCTTTATGCAGGATTCAGCATGATTGTCATGATTCTCGGAAGTTATTTCTACGAGATGGGATGGGGATTCGGAAAACCCATGTGGGCAATCGGCATCATCATTCATGCAGGACAGATTCTTGTATTCACCTACATGAATGTGATCCGGCAGCGAAATATAGATACCTTTATTCCCAGCTGGTTTGCTACTTACAATGGAATCCTGGTCGGCTGTGTTGTAGGAAGTATCATGAATGAGGCGGACAAATTGAAATATATTGTATTCTATGGAATAGCAATCTATGCAATCATCGTCCCCCTGATGGTATGGAGATTGATAAAATTCGAAGTGAAACCGGCCATGTATCATGCACAGGCTGTTATCCTGGCGCCTTGCAGTCTCTGCGTAGTTGGCATCATAAACATAACACCCTGGATGCCTGCTCCGATTTTGTACATACTATATGGTTGTGTCATTCTGTCACTTTTATTTGTCGTCTATCTGCTTCCCAAAGCATTCTCCTATGATTTCTATCCGGGATATGCAGGCATCACCTTCCCTATGGCCATAGGAATTGTAGCCACAAACAAATTTGCAGGCTATCTGGCCGAACACGGGCAGGAAGCATTGTCAAAGATGCTGACTCAGCTTGGAGGAATACAGATTTATCTGACAACAATGATCATAGGGTATGTATTATTAAAGTTTTGTTTCCCTGATCGACTGTTCAAAAAGGAGAGTTAATTACCAGCCCATTTCTTCTAACCAACACGCGGTTTTCTGTTCCCGTTCCTTTATATTTTGATTGATATATTTCCCAAGTTTAAACTCTCCCCTGATTTCTCCGTCTATTATGTAGAGAATTCTTTCACACATGGCAGCAATTCTGCTGTCATGTGTGATCATCAGGATGGACTTACCTCTCTGATTGACACTCAGGAAGGCCTCCATGACTTCCCCTGCCGCAGTCTGATTAAGGGCTCCTGTCGGCTCATCGGCAAAGATGATCTCAGGATTCATCATCATGCTGCGGCATATACATGCTCTTTGCAGCTGTCCTCCGGACACTTCATTTACTCTGCGTCTGGAAAGATTACCGATATGAAAACTGTCCATCAGGGCCTGTGCCTTTCTATAGTATTCTTTTTTGCCTTTCCGGTCAGCGTGGACTGCAGGAAGGACGATATTATCGATGAGAGTCAGGTGATCGATAACATTCATCTGCTGAAAGACAAATCCCATCCGGTGAAGTCTCAGTTCAGCCTTCTCATCTTCACTCAGACAGGTGATCTCCCTGCCGTCAAGGATTACCTCCCCTTTATCAGGCTGATCCATTCCGGATATATTGTAGAGAAGTGTGGATTTACCGGATCCGGAAGGTCCCATAATCGCTGCCATTTCTCCTTTTTTGATTTGGAAACTGATATTCTTAATGATAGTCCCTTTTCCCAGATGGTTAACACATAATAATCCGCTCATGATGACCTCCATTCTTTCACAAACATTCATAGGCGTGTATATTTCTCACTTCCCTAAGACTGACTATTGCTCCGGCCAGGGCTGCAATCTCAATCATGGCCGGAATGGCTGCATACACTATTGCCGGGTTGATTATGAAATGAAAGCTGTATGCACCCATTGACTTTAGGAGCATTGCCGCCAGTCTCTGGCCCGGGATGAGCCCCGAAAAGATTCCGGTTATTATCCCGGCCAGTATGTATCCAAAGGCTTTTTTCAGATATTCTTTCCGGATATCCGGGGATGTGAATCCCAGAGCCTTTTTCAGGGCACTATCCTTTCGCTCTCTCCATATTACCAGACGGGTCAGCAGCAACATCACTACAAAGAGGATCAGACAGGATATAGCTGCTGAAAGAGCAGATGCCTTTGAGATATTCTTTATGGTCTGGCCGTAGGTTCCTCTTAGATAGTCGGAAATCAGGGTAACTTTGACGTCATCTCCGAAAGAGGCATATCGTTTCTGATATTCCCTGGTCCATTCACCGACAAGGGTCTCATCGCCGAGAGACAGATAGAGAATGCCCCACATTACAGGCGTATTATCATCGGAATCTTCCAGACAGGCTTTGGCTGTTTTGCCTCCGTTGGTGATATCGGAATAGATGCCGCAGATGGTGCAGGAAACCTGGGACAGCTTCCCATTATTTCCTTTCTTGTAAATGAGTACAGAATCCCCCAACTTGAGACCCGTCGATTGGGCATTAAGGACAGACAGAGCAATTTCTCCACTCTTTTCCGGATACCTTCCTTCAATGTATCTTACCGGAAATTTGCTGTGATCACCCTTTTCGATTATCAGGCTGCAGGACGTCCCGTCAGGAAGAAGGGTCTTATAGGAGGCTGTCTGCATCAGCACATGGTCCGCAACCCTCCTGTCAGCCTCTATTTCTTTTTTTACGGCGGCTGCTCGGTTTTTGGCATTTTCTGTCTGTCGGATATCGATGCGAATCTGGCTCTGGCCGATTCCCATGTAAGTAACGAATTCCGGATCTTCAATTGTGCTCTTTATATTCCAGGGCAGAAGAATCATGAACGTGGCAGCTGCGGTGATAATCATGGCAGGCAGCCACAGATTCTTCTTTTTTCCCCGGACTCCCTTGCCAAATAGTGCCTCGATCGTAGTCATCTTATCCATTCTTATAAGTGTTTTGTGTACGGATAAAAGGATAATTCCTTCCGCTGTGAGAGTGCCGAGGATTGTCAGAATGAAGACCGGACCCGTCTTTCCCGAATCGCCGTACAGATCTCTTATTTGTGTGCCCAGCGGCTTGGCCAGGATCATTGCCAGGATGATGCCTGTAAGGCAAGCGGCAGCGGATAGGAGCAGATATTTGTAAAAATACAAGGACCGGATGCCGCGCCTGGAGATGCCTAATGCTTTCAGCATTCCGATATCCCTTTTATCCTTTTCAAGCTGGGTCAGAATAATGTATCTGATACAGAGTATCGAAATAAAGAGGACCAGGAAGCTTACCAGCAGGATGACAAGGATCATCATACCGTCAGAGAGAGCATTCATCATTCTGATCAGAGGATAGGTGATGGTCGGGCCATTGTCAGGCAGACCGGCATCCTTGTATGCCGTGGCAAAGGCATTGATATCGCTGCCTTCCTTCAGCTTGAATTCAATCAGATACTCCTGGCTTCCCAGAGATTTCAGCCGCTCATAATCTGCCTGACTCACGAGGAATCTTTTGGAGGATGCCATCATGGAATTCATCTGTGAGTCACGCAGGAAACCGGCAACTGTCAGTGTCTCCCTGCCGATCCTCATCAGGTCTCCGGCATTTAATCCATACTCTTTTTTGTAGCAGACCGGGACATAGACCTGTCCCCGGGATGGATGTATTACTTTGTATTCTGAGTTCACCAGATAATCAAAAAGGGGACTTTGACAGCATAATCCGTTGTCCTGCATATTGTTTTCCAGGGAATGATTCCCAATCGAAAGCTGGCTGTTGGGCAGATTCAGGAAGTCACAGATCTGCATCCTGTCCACATCTTTCCTCTGTCCGGAAAATGCAGTAAGAGCCTCCTCATCAAGGTCTCCTGTATGCATCTGCAGGAAATCCGGTGTCTGGGCTTTGGCCATCAGGGTGTCGATAGAGCCGGCAAGGCTTGTGAAAAGGAAGATGGAGAGACCGAGAAGCATGGCAGTAAGGGTCATGAATATACAGGTGGCTGCATTCACCAGCTTATTTGCCTTGATATCATTGATTATCATTCGCTTTTTCAAAGGATACACCTCCTTCCAGGGCTTTTACATCATGAAAACGATGCAGGCAGATGGCAAGTGCAGCAAGCATGAGACCGGATATCAGGATTACACTTGCCGCTCCGCGTCCAACGCCTGTCTTTCTTACAGCAGCCACAGTGTCTGCAGCTATCCCCGCTGTTCCATAAGCGACCACATAGCCGATCTGGGACAGAAAACTGATCAGCCCCCATGCTCTTCCCTGTTTGTTGGCATCGATATTGGTTCTTACGAGATAATCCAGGCAGTTGTTGGCAAAAGGCAGCATGAAGAAGAAGAGGAAGCCGAAAAATGTTATCAGGATGATGTTTTTAAACAGACCGAATCCGGCCATGAACAATCCTGCTGCCACAAGGGATACCGACAGTATGTCGGTGAAGTTCTTTTTCAGTCCCCGAAGGCCGAGGATGATGCTTGATATCAGCATACCGCAGGCGCACAGGGTTTCTGTGATCCCAAGAACGACACTGGTCTGGAAATCCAGGATCATCGGCTCTGCCAGAATCTGCATGGTTCCCATAAAACATGTCATGACGGAAGAGACGAAGATGAGTATCAGCAGACCAGGTTTTTTCTTAATAGCCTCCCAGCCTTCCCGAAAACTGTCTGCGAAGCCAGCTGTCCTGTCAGGCCGGCTGGAGTTGATTCTCTTCCTGACCATAGCTGTACAAAGTACAGTGAGGAAAAATGTGCATATATCAATGATCAGAAGAAGCTTTACATCACTGACGGCAAGAAGCAGTCCTGCCAGGACCGGAGAGATAAGATATCTGGCACTGCCGGCAATGCTTACCATACCGCCTGCCTTTGAGTATTCCTTCTTTGTCAGAAGATCGGTGACCGTCGCTCTGTAGGAAGGTTCCAGCAGCGAGGAGAAAAGGGAACTGATAAATACCCCTGCACAGATCTGGTACAGTTTTGCCCCGGGACCCATCATGGAGATCAGAATGTAGATCAGACCCAGGGCAGACAATCCGTCACCCACCATCATCAGAAGCCTGCGGTCATAGCGGTCAGCCAGAACCCCTGCGGGCGCGCTGAGCACAAGAGTCGGCAAAAAAGCCATAAGAGCGACGAGTGCCATATCGGCGGCACTGCCGGTCTCCCGGAACACATAGACTCCAAGGCCGAAACTGGTGAGACCGGAACCAATAGCCGACAGCAGTTCCCCGGTCCAGAGAAGAAGAAATAAGTTGTAATTCGAAGATTTTTTCATATTCTTTCTCCTTACCGACAGATTGTCGGTAGAAAGCTTTAATATTTGGGACTTACCTGTCCGGAAGGCAAGTCCCTATGTCTTATTTGATGAATACATCAGATTCGATTGTGACTCCCTCTTCTATAAGGGGGATAGAGTTCATTTCCATCAGCTGAGTCAGGATACTCATCTCATGAATACTATTTTTCGGCCTGTCGGTTGAAGATCTTCATTATGGCTGCTTCAAGGCTGCCAAACTCTGCGCCGAGAATCCTCTCGGTATGACAGATGAATGCAAACCTTTTCCTTTCTATCTGCCCGGGATCTGTCATGGCAAGAGAGTCAAAAGCAGTGGCTGCATAGGTCATGATCATCTCCGCAGCCTCAGCTGGATACATGCAATCAAAAATACCGCTTTCATTCCCTTCTTCGATTAATTCGGCGATGAGAGGGGCAACCCCCTCAAGAAGCCTTTCCTGCATCTTCTGATGGAGCAGTGCGTTCTGAGGTTTGTGAATCTGCTCTAATACTTCGGCGCCTGCTCCGGAATCGATATTCAGGGAAATTACCGCAGCTGACAACCGTTCAAGAAGGGGAAGGGACTGGTTGGATACCACCATCTTAGCCTTGCTTATGGATTCACGAGTCATCCTTTCTACCAGGGCATCGAGAATCTCTTCCTTTGATCCGAAATGATGGTAGAGGGTTCCACGGGCAATCCCAATCTTCCGGATGATATCGTTGGTGCTGGCGTGATCGAAGCCTTTCTCCGCAAATAGAACTTCTGCCACATCCAGTATTTCGTTTTTTCTCTCTTCAGCTGATTTTACAGTTCTCATTGATATATCATCCTTTAAATCCTTTAAATCCTTTAAAAATAGCATTACCGACAAGTTGTCGGTAATGCTAAGATAACATACTTTCCATCTATTGTCAAATAATCTTTTTTATTTACTACATAAATGTACAGGAAAAAAGTTTTGTAGTATAACCTGTGGTATTATATAATAATTAATAGACACAAATCGGAAACATTCTGAACCACTAATAAGGGTAGTCGTTTTTGCAGGCAGGTCCGGGCCGGGTTATCGGTCTTTAAGGCCCTAAATGCAAAAAACAGATAAGAAAGGATTTCGGAAAATGAATAAGATACTGTTACTGAATGGCAGTCCGCATGCTCATGGATGTACCGCAACGGCACTGGATGAAATGATAAAAGTCTTTGAGAGTGAAGGGATAAAAACAGACTTGATCCATGTCGGAAATAAAAATGTTCGGGGATGTATAGCCTGTGGTCGTTGTGAGGAACTTGGAAAATGTGTATTTGATGATCTGGTTAACGAGATCGCGCCAAAGTTTGAAGAAGCGGATGGACTGGTTGTCGGCAGTCCTGTGTATTACGGTTCTCCCAACTCGACCCTGATTGCTTGTCTGGACCGTCTCTTTTATAGCACAGCATTCTCCAAACATATGAAAGTGGGCGCGGCACTTGTGAGTTGCAGGAGAGGGGGAAATACAGCCTCTTTTGATGTTCTCAACAAGTATTTTACCATAAGCGGGATGCCGGTCGCTTCCTCTACCTACTGGAATCAGGTCCACGGTTTTTCTGCAGAGGATGTAAAAAAGGATTTGGAAGGCCTTCAGACCATGAGGAATCTTGCCCGGAACATGGTATTTATGATTCGGGCTATTGCTGATGCAAAAGACAAGTATGGGCTTCCGCAAGTGGAACAGGATCATTTCACCAGTTTTCCGGACGGGAAATAAGTGATCGATAGAACTACGGGCAAATAGAAGCATAATAAATGATTCGTATTAGGGAGGTGTAAACGAATGAAAATTGCAATGGCTAACGATCATGCCGGAACATCCATGAAGAATGAGATTAAGGCCTATCTGGAAGAACAGGGTCATGAAGTGGTTGATTTCGGAACTTACGATGAGGAATCCTGTGATCTGTCTGATTTTGTCCTGCCTGCAGCCCTGGCTGTTGCGAAAGGGGAATGCGACAGGGGTATTTTTGTGGACGGCGTGGGTTACGGCAGTGCCATGATTGCCAATAAAGTTAACGGGATCTATGCCTGTGTCTGCCAGGATCCCTTCTGTGCCCAGCTGGCCCGTCAGCATAATGACGCAAATGTCCTTTGCCTGGGTGCCAAGATTATAGGCGGGATGATTGCCATGGAAATCGTAAAGACATACATGTCGACTGATGCCCTGACCGCAGACAAATACGTCCGTCGTGTGAAGAAGGTCCAAAAGATCAATGACGATCACTGTGTACCGGTCAGATAAAAGGACGCGAATGGTGAAAATAGAGTGGTAATGTATGACACAATAAACTGAATAAAAAGGCCTTCAAATATCCATGATCAAGTGGAATTTGAAGGCTTTTTTTCTGGTTTTTTTATATCTTTCATCTCATTTTGCAAACAGTCTTTTCACTCGTTTGATTATAACATCCCATATAGTCAGAGACCGTCTCATCCGATCCCCGGGAATATATTTATTGATTGCTTTAAGAACTTTCTTAGGTTCTTTACAGGCAAAGGTGAAATCGCCGCTTGATTTTGTCATCAGGGCAAAACGGGGAATGTAGCGTCCGCCGAAGAGGACAGAGGCGGCTACCATATCTACTTCTTCCCAGGGAATCTGGATATAGTCGTGGACATCCCTGTCATTGTAATACTCAAAAGCTTTGTCTCCGATCATGATTTGCCCGTATGAATTGATTCCCAGGAAGGAGGTGCCTTTGGCTGTGAGATCCACGCTTGTGTTCATGGATTGGACCAGACCCTGCTCTTTCTTTGTTTTTCCTTTTTTAACTGCCATGCTTTCTTCGTCGCCTTTCTCATCCTGATCTGAAAATAAAAGCAAAAAAGCCCGGATGACTCCGGGCTTTTGTAATCTGCAGATTATAATAATCCTACAAGATGTCCTAAAATACCAACAATGAACAAAGCGATGATGATAATGATAGGAGATACATTCTTCTTTAACAGCCACATGCAAAGCAGTGTAAGAAGTAAGGGAACAAATCCCGGAATCAGGGAGTTCAGGTTGTCCTGAAGGGTTGTAACCTTAACAATGGTTGGTTCCAGTGTCGCTCCTGCAGCATACTGTGCCAAAGCCTGATGGATTGCTTCTGTTCCTTCAGGAAGCTTAGCCCAGTCAATGAAATTCGGAGAATCCGCTGTGATGGTAGATACCGGAATAACAAAATTGATACTTACCCATCGTTCTACCAGTGCGCCAAGTACAAACATACCGAGGATGGAAGCCCCCTTGGTGATCTTACCCAGCAGTCCGCCGGAAAGGTCCTTGGTAATCTCGGTTCCAACCTTGTAACCAAACTCCTGTGTATACCACATGAAGGCATAACGGATTACGTTCCAGAGTACGAAGAAAAGGACTGGTCCCAGAAGGCTTCCGGTCAGGGCAAGCGATGCGCCCAGAGCACCGAGGATAGGACGTGCGGTAAACCAGAATACAGGATCGCCGACACCGGCCAGCGGGCCCATCATACCAACCTTAACACCCTGGATAGCCTGATCTTCCACCGGTGCACCGTTGGCACGGTCTTCCTCCAGAGCCAGGGTAACCCCCAGAATAGGGGATGCTACATAAGGATGGGTATTAAAGAACTCCAGATGTCTCTTGAGAGCAGCAGACTGCTCTTCTTTTGTAGTATATAATTTTTTGATTGCCGGGATCATCGCGAAAGCCCAGCCACCATTCTGCATACGCTCATAGTTCCAGGAACCCTGAAGGAAAGTAGAACGCAAACAAACGG
>CADBME010000322.1 GCA_902795715.1 uncultured Lachnospiraceae bacterium
AAGCCAACCATTTTCCAGGCAGTCCATTCCTTTTGGACTCTCGATTGCAGACCTGCCATGATGGTAGTGAAATAAAAAAGGCGGCGCCCAATGATTTGCGGCACCGCCTTTCATTTATTATGTTCGGTTTTCTCTTACTCCACCACAATCTCCACCTTGTCCATGGCCTTAAAGAGGAGATCCTGGGCTTCTTCAAGAGTCTGTCCTTTGGTTATGACGTGGCCCAGTCTGTGGGGGCCAACGTGGAACTTGTGGACCGAATCGCCCGGCTTATAGTCAAATTGAACTTCTACGATGTCATCATTTTCGCCATTGTGGTCGGTCTGGGAAACAATGACGCCGTCCCGGTCGCTCATGAGAAGGTGGCTGGCATTGGGGGTGAAGGGCCCGTCGCATTCGAAATGGGGGTCCTGGCCAAGGGCAGTCAGGAGTATTTTTTCATAATAGTCGAATCCATAGTAGATGGCCGTAAGCTCTGTCAGACAGGTAGCTCCGGCCCGGCCGCCCAGCTCAAGAACATAGGTCTTGTCATCTTTGAGGATGAAGTCTGCATTGATGGCGCAGTTGTTCAGGCCCATGGCAGCGGCTGCAGCCCGCAGCTGTTTTTTGCAATCTTCGATAACCTCTTCGCTGAGATTATAGGGAGCAAAATGCCCGATGGGGACACCGGTGTCACCGTGGAAGACATAGTCACCGTGGGGGAGAATAAATTGCAGTTCCCCGTCGTAGACGAAGGCCTGGGCTCCGAATTCCTCACCCTCGACGAATTCCTCGATCAGGTAATAATCTTTTCTGGTATTTTCTTTTACATAGGCTGTGGCAGATTCAAACTCGTCAAAAGAATCGACCCTGATAATTCCCCGGCTTCCTGAGGAATCAACGGACTTGAAGATCAGGGGGAAATTAAGACCACTGATGGTCTTTTTGACATCCGGATCATTGAAATACACTTCCCGGAACCGGGCAGTCCGGACACCGTACTCTTCATATTTGGACTTCATCAGCATCTTGTCCACAGCGATTTTTGCAGCCTCATAGGACAGGCCGGAAAGCCCCATTGCATCACAGACCTTTCCTATGGTGATGACGGCCACATCAGTGCCGGTTGTGATGATTCCGTCGATCTTTTCTTCTCTGGCAATCTCAAGAATCTTCTCGTCGTCTACTGTATTTTCATAGTATACTTTGTCAGCCAGTTCAAAGCCGGGGTAGTTGCCCGGAATACTGACAACGATGGTATACAGGCCCATCTTTTTTGCAGTTTTGATCAGGGGAACCTGGTAGATACCGGCTCCCAGAATCATTATTTTTTTCATGATTTTATCTCCTATGTACAATGTGGGACAATGGGGACGTTTCATTTTGTCCCACATTGTCAATATTTATACAATCAGGCAATCTGTGATAGCTTTTGTCCTTTCTATAATATGTAATAGCCTGACAAATCTGTTTTGTCAAAACATTCGGAAAAGATTTCCCGGCATCCGGTCATTCTTCATCGATATCCGGAACATCTCCGCCGGCATCCCTGTTCACGTCAGCGCTTGCGCCGGCTGTGCCGTATTCCCTGGCTTCCCGGTCCAGACTTTCCCGGGTGATGACCTTGCGCACCACAAACTGAGGCTGACGGTTCATACCCAGGAACATCCTGCCCAGATACTCGCCGATCAGGCCCAGGAAGAGCATGATCAGACCTCCGAAGAAACAGATGGCAACCATCATGGATGGCCAGCCGATGGCCATGGAAGGATTCAGGAGCTTTCGTATGATGATGATGATGGCCCCCAGTATACTGACCGCTGAAAAAAGGTAGCCGCAGTAGGTAGACAGGCGGAGGGGTACCACCGAATAGCCCATGATATTGGAGTAGAGCTGGACCAGTTTTTTGAAGGTGTAGCCGGATTCGCCAACTTCCCTTTCAAAGTGTTTTATGGGAATACAGCTGATGTTTCGGGTTGTCCTGAGAAAGAGTCCCTGCAGATGGGTGTAGGGGCTCTGGTACTGGACTACATAGTCCCGGACAAAGCGGCGGATGACCCAGTAGCTGGACGTCTTCATATCCCTGGGTTTCCCGATCAGGATCCTTACGGTCAGATAATTGAGATAGCTTCCCATATTGCGGAATCCCGAATGTTTCTTTTTCGGATAATAGCCATAGACGATGTCGTAACCCTTTTCAATCTCTTCCAGAAGAAAATGAAGCTGGGAGGGATGGGTCTGCATATCGTCATCCATGGCAATGATGAAATCACCCTCGGCGTAATTGAGGCCGGCCATGACGGCATTGTGCTGGCCGGAGTTCTTTGCCAGGGAGATGGTTTTAACGTAGGAGTGATTCCGGGCCAGCTCGGTGAGAGCGGCCAGGGTCTTTCCTTCATCCGGTGAGCGATCGTCCACCAGAACGAATTCAAAGGGTGTCCTGCCAAGCCGGGTCAGCTCAGCAGCGGTCATTTCCACTACTTTGCCTATGGTCGCCGACGACTTGTAGCAGGGGATAACTACAGTGTATAACAAGGGGATACCTCCTGGTGATGGACTGTCGTTACTAGGGTCATGATTCTCACAGTCTTCCAACTGACTGTGGAGTCTTCTGCTTAATGATTCTCACAGCCTTCCAACTGACTGTGGAGCTTTCTGCTTAATGATTCTTATAGTATTCCAGAATAGTCCGGCAAACCTGGTCCACCTGGTCAGGCTCAAGACCATAGTACATGGGCAGGCGGACCAGCCGCTCGCTTTCCCTGGTGGTGTATTTGTCTTCCCCGTGGAATCTGCCGTACCTTATTCCTGCCGGAGCCCCGTGAAGGGGAATATAGTGGAATACCGTGTAAATGCCTTTTTCTTTCAGATAACGGATCAGATCGGATCTCTCTTCCAGGTCAGCCGCCTTAATATAGAACATGTGGGCATTGTGGACACATTCTTCCGGAATATGGGGCAGATCGATTCGGCCTTCTTCCCTCAAAGGAAGCAGCTGTTCAAAATAACGGTTCCAGGAAGCCATACGGTTTTCGTTGATCTCATCAGCCATCTCAAGCTGGGCCCAGAGATAGGCTGCGTTCATATCACTGGGCAGATAGGAGGAACCGGCCTCCACCCATGTGTATTTATCGATTTCTCCACGGAAAAACTTACTCCGGTTGGTTCCCTTTTCACGGATGATCTCCGCCATTTCCCTGTTTTCCGGATCACGGATCAGAAGAGCACCTCCCTCACCCATGCTGTAATTCTTGGTTTCATGGAATGAAAAACACCCGTAATCGCCTATGGCACCCAGAGCTTTTCCCTTATAGGAAGCCATCACGCCCTGGGCAGCATCTTCAATAACCAGGAGATTATGGCGGTGGGCAATCTCCATGATGGTATCCATTTCGCAGCCGACACCGGCATAGTGGACCGGCACGATCGCCCTGGTCTTCTCCGTAATAGCATCTTCAATCAGCTTCTCATCGATATTCATGGTATCCGGCCGGATGTCTACAAAAACAGCCTTGGCACCACGCAATACAAAGGCATCGGCTGTGGATACAAAGGTGTAGGAGGGCATGATGACCTCATCCCCCGGCTGGATATCTGCAAGCAGAGCGGCCATCTCCGTTGCATGTGTGCAGGAGGTGGTAAGAAGAGCGGCTGAAGTTCCGGTTCTCTCTTCAATCCATTGATTACACTTCTTTGTAAACTCCCCATCACCGCTGATTTTATTGTTCTGAATGGCTTTGGCCATGTATTCTGTTTCTTTTCCCGTAAAAGGAGGGACATTAAACTTAATCATTTGCAATCCTTCTTTCATTGTCAACTTTTCATCCGGATTTCATTTTCTCCTATCTTCCTTATGAGTATACCTTAATCTTTCCATCGGGGCAACTATAACCGCTTTTTAAATATTTTTATCAATCATCGAAAGAACTTGTAATAATATTAATAATTTCGACAGAATTTTATTGACCTTTTTGAAAGATTCAGCTATAATAGGGTAACAATTAGAGAGATTTGGGAAAATGGCATGTCGAAATCTGACATTTACAATTAAAAATGTTAATGAATTGTAATAGAAAAACTGTTCGGTAATTATGGAGGGACATAAGAATATGGAACAAAGCAGAAAGACATGGCTTACAAGCGTTTTATTATTGATTCTTCTACTGGTTATATTTCTGATGACCAGTGACCTTGTATTTGCAGCTTCCGGCGATGCCGCTGCAAACGGGCAGGAAGCTGCCGTGCCAAAGGAATTGTCAAAACTGAAAAAAACTCCCTACTTCAGAGGAGGAACAACCCTTGTATTACGTTTTGCAGACTTTTCTTCCCAGGGTTACAACTACAGAGTAACCAACGCAAAAACAGGGGAGAAGGTGGAAGGAAGCCTTTCCTCCAACAAGGGTATCATCAAAGTGAATCTGAAGCGGAGAGGTATTTACCAGGCTGATACTGGCTATGTCCTTGAGCTCATATCCAAAGACAATACATTAAAAGCAACCACCAGATACTTTACAGCCGCTGCATTGAATGACATCGCCGTCACCCAGAATGCAGACCTCAGCCTCAGCTACAGCTGGAAGCTGTCGAAAAAGAATGTATACACAGGATTCCTGGCCATGGCCTCCAGAAAAGAAGATCCGGTCCAGCCGGAGATCCATGAATTTGCCGCCGGAGGATACCGCAGAATCGATGCATCGAAATTCTCCACAGGAACCTGGTATGTCTCCGGTGTTGCCTACCGCTCCATCAACGGCTATAAATACTATGGCGAAAGAGTGATAAAAAAGATTGACTACAAGAAAAGCACAAGCAAGGTAACAGGACTCTCAGTCAAAGAAGGAGCCCACAGCGCCATACTGAACTGGAACAGCTGTCCAAACGCCACCTGGTATATGGTCTACATGAAAGAAGAAGGCGGAACTTATAAACTGGTCGCCGACAATGTAAAAAGCAATTATTACAAAAAAGCCGGCCTCAAATCCAAGACAAAATACACCTTCACCGTGCGCCCTGTAGAATGCACCGATAACGTAGCCAGAGTAGGAAGCCTGTCAAACGAAAGCAGCGTGGTCACACCCAAAGCCGCCGCTGACGTCAGATGCATATCACCGGTTTACAATAACAAAGACGAACTATCCCTCAAATGGAAAGAAGTCAAAGGAGCAAAATCCTATAAAGTATACTACCGCAAACACGGAGAAAGCACCTGGAAAGAACTGGGCAAAACCAAAAAACTGATCTACAGCCTCAATGCCCTTGACAGGAACACATCCTGGGACCTGGTCGTCTACACACTCTCCAAATATAAAGGCAAAAGCTACCAATCACCAAACGGATCCAATATCATCACAATGATACCGGCCGAATATGTAAAAAACAACCACACACGCCTACTGGCCACCAAAGTCAGAACCATCGGTTATCACAGAGGATATTGCGACTATACAACAAAGAAATACAGCACAGAAGTCAAACTAGCCTACGTAAACTATAAAGGATACAGCAGCAAAACAAAATACTTAATCTGGGTCAGCCACTACACCCAGCAGGCAACCATCTACAAAGGAAGCAAAGGGAACTGGAAGATGATCCGCACCTTCACCGTAGGAACCGGAAGAGCATCATCCCACTCCCCCAGAGGAATCTTTAAGATCTCCCGGAAAGAAAGCGGCTGGTATTACAACTACACCAAGGAACTCTACGTCTCCCACTACGCAGGCCGCAACTCTTTCCACACACGCCCCCTTTACAACAACGGAGCAGTAGCAACCGCAACCATCGGAAGACCCTGCTCCCACGGATGCGTACGCTGCTACAACCAGGACGCCAGATTCATCTACAAAAACATCCCGGTCGGAACAACCGTGGTATCCTACTAAGTGGGACAATGGGGACGCATCATATTGTCCCGGATTGGCAGATAGTTAACAAAGTGGGACAATGGGGACGTTTCATATCGTCCCGGATTGGTAAATAGTTAACAAATTAAACAAAGGAATCGAAAAATCGAATCAACAAAAGAATCGAATAGTCGAATCAACAAAAGAATCGAAAAATCGAATCAAACAAACAAACGAATGAAATAAAATAATGCGTCGCAGCCAGACTCACGCCCCTCA
>CADBME010000323.1 GCA_902795715.1 uncultured Lachnospiraceae bacterium
AATCGAGGGTCTTCCACTCCTTGCCGTTCCAGAGCACGCCGCCCTTCGTATACCAGCCGTCCAGCTCATAGCCTTCGCGGGTGGCTCTGGCGAGATAGCGCATGACGATCTTTTCATCGATGTCTGCGGTAAAGTCGAGGGACTGGGCATCATCGATATCCGCATCGTCACTGCCCGGGAGGATCACGACACGGAGCCTGTCACGGATCCAGACCGGGTAGACCTCCATGTCCTCGGATATCTCAGTGTCCCAGTTTACGAGCTTCCCTTCGAGCTTTGGATTAAGATCGCCATTTTTGTCGCGGTAGGAATCCACCACGATTCCCGGCTCCGTCGCCCAGCCGGCAAAGGTATAATCCTCTTTCTCCAGGAGATCCGGGGCCTTGGTGCCATAGTCTGCATAGTCCTTGATCGATGCCCCGTCATTGACCAGTATCCTCTGCCAGACCTCGCTGCCTTCCGTATCCATATAGAAAGTCAGGCTGTGCTTTCCGTAGGTATTCAGAATCTGGAAGTAAGAATCGGCACTGCCGCTTTCAGTTTTATCACCCTCCTTCCAGGTAATGGTCGTTGTATAACCCTCAACGGAATCCTGTTCGATGGTATACGCCATTGTGCCTTCCATCAAGGCCAGAAATTCCTCCTGGCTTATCTCTTTTGCCTGATACTGATCCAAGATTGTTTTCTGTTCTTTTCTGATTCTCGTCATCTCAGCGCTGGTGAGTTCAAGACCAACGACCCATTCGCTTTCATCCTCAGGTGCGACGACAATTGGCTCCCCATATGGTTGGCCGTTCTTCATCCATCTTACCGTAACACTATCAGGGCGCTCGCCTTCAGCGTTATCATTGTCATCCCACTCGATACGGGCATACATCACGGTGGTCGTCACCTCATGGGTATTCTTGACTTCGAATCCGGTGATTGCATTCTTCTCACCTTCGAGGGCCTTGACCCCGTTGGTGTATCCGGATCCGTATAGTTCCTCATCAACCTCGATTATGTCCTCAACCAGCTTGTAAGCGACCAGTTCACCGTCCTTGTAGCGCGGATAGGTTCCAAGATTGAAGGTCCATCCATCATCCCTGGTGGCCTTTCCGCTTTGTATTTCTTTACCATTGGAATACAAATGCAGTGTCACCGAATCCGGACGGATGCCATCCATATCATTCCTGTCATCCCATGTGACTGTTCCGCTGGCATCTACTGATACATCAGGTGTGTGAGTCATGGTGATGGTATAACCATCCTTCCCCTGGCTGCCTTCCATCTTGGCGGTGTAGCCTTCCGGAACGTCAACCACCGGATCACCTGAAAGGTCGCCGGACAGGATGACTGACCAGTCTTTATCCTCTTCGATCGCCTGTGTGTAGTCGGTGTTATAATGGATTGATATCTGTTCCGGCCGCTTGCCGTCCAGATCGTCCGCATCCTTCCAGACTACTGTCACCGGAGTCTGCAGCTGGCCGGCCCACTGGGCAGTGAAGGTGACATCTCGCTCGATCCTGTAGATATTATTCAGGATATATGTCTTGTTATCGGTACTCGCCTTCCAGCCGGCAAACTGATCAGCCTTCGTGCCACTATAGATGCAGCCTGGGATTGTAATCGTCGTACCGCGCAGCAGCTTATAGGTCTGCTCTTTCGGTGCATCGGAACCGGACAGTCCGGATTTTACCGTGACCGTGCAGTAATCTAAATCGTTTGGGAAGTTGGTGATCCAGACATCCCGATAATGATTCGCCCGTGCAGCATCCATGCTGAACCAGCCAAAGTATCTGCCTTTCTTTGTTTCATTGACGAGACCTCTTGTCCCAAACATTGCCGGAAGAACATAATTTTCCGCAAGTTCAACGGGATTCCTGAGGAACATTGTATCTGTCGTGTTCAATTTGTTCCAGTAGAAGGCTTTCATCTGGGGATGCATGGCGTTTTTGGGGATCTCCAGCTTTTCCTGTGTCTCAATAAAATCCCGGAGATTATCTGCTCTGGCAATACCGTCCTGGAACGTGCCTTTGCCGCTCTGCGACTCAATACCGTTAATATTTCTCCATAGTCCTCCGACCGTATCTGCAACCTTTTCACCTTTTCCGGCATAGAGAAGGATTTTGCCGCGGCAGTCCTTCAGCTTCGGCCAACGGGTAAATTTCTTGCCAACTTTCCCATCCTCCCAATAGACATAGGACTCTCCTGTAGCCGGATTGATCTCTGTCGACAGTTCTTCCATGATACCGACCAGACGCTCCAGAGGTCCGTAAAACTCATCGCCTCCGCTCTCATCGGTTTCCGGGCGGGCATCGATAATAATGGTCTCTGTCGGGTGCTCCCGTAAGAAGTCCTTCATCCATTCCAGTTCCTTGGCGACACTCAGCCGGTCACCTTTGTTATCCAAGGCATAAAATGTCCCCGCTGCGCTCCGTCCATGGCAGGTCCAAAGGTTCTTACCATCATCCTTGTATTTGGGCAGCATCGATTCATTGACCAGCAAAGCGGTGCCTGCAATAGTGAACAAAGTCGCAAGTGGTACACCGACAACCGGAATAAAATAAGCTCCTATGGCAAGGCCCATACTAACTCCAAAGCCAATTCCGCCAATAGGTATCTCACTGGCACAATATCGGGTTTTCATACGAACATCAAAGAACCTTACGCCATGTTCTAATTGTTCAAAGATATATTCTTTCTGTGTTGTTGCCTGCCAGACTCCAATCGAACCGGACAGACAGCCTTTGCCGGACACATTGTACATGGAAGAATCGTGGGTTCCGGGTATGTTGATCTCATTCAGATACCGCTCGCCTGAGAGCCCGCTCATCCAGTTGGGACCGCTCAGTCGGTTTGCATTGTAGAAGATCTGGTCTTTCCAGCTGATGAACTTGCCTGTATCATCTATATCGCCCTTCTGGATATACCCTTCCTTGTCCTTCAGGATCACATCATAGCCATCGCACGAATAGAAGTATGCGATAGGAATGTCTCCGCTGTGGTATGTGCTGAAGTTCTTGCTGAACTTTCCGAATTTGTCTTCCAGAGCCACGCCGATGTCCGAGCCTGCTATAGACCCGGTGAGTGTGATGAGCTTACCGGAAGGCAGGTATACGTCGTTTCCGCTCGATGCGGAATTATCGCTGATGATCATCTCTCCCTTAACATTAAAGGATTTGCCCGTGTCAACGTAAACGCCGCCGCCTTTCTCATCCGCTGAGTTCTCTTTTATGGTACAGCTGGTAAGGTTGGGCTGACCGTCATCCAGATAGAGGGCGCCTCCGTTCCGGCCGTTGTTGCCGGTGCAGGTAACACCGGTCATGGTAAGCGTGCTTTCCGAATAGATGGCGCCCCCCTTGGCATCTTTCGTTTCATTGGTCAGCTTATTCCCGGTGAAGGTACAGTTCTCCAGTGTGAGCGTTCCGTAATTGGAGATCGCGCCGCCGCCCTGGGAGCTGACCGGGATCTTCTGCGGCGCCTCGCTATCGCTGTATTTATTTGTAATGCCGACACTGTTGCCTTCAAATGTCGTCCTCTTTGCACTGACTGTGGTGCCGCTTCTGACATAGATGGCTCCTCCCTCCCAGGATTTGTTATTCTTGAAGGAAGAATCGGTGATATTCAACCGGCCTTTATCTAAGTAGATCGCGCCGCCGCTGCCGTGCTCGTTCTGAAGGGCATAGTTGGGAATCTGGTTGTCCGTAAACGTCGAATGGTCGATGTTCACTATCGTATCGGAATCCCCGATATAGATCGCGCCTCCGTCATAGGAGTCATTGAAGCGAAAGTAGTAATAATGGTTGTAGGTATCGTATTCCTCTTTGGTGCTCCCGTTCACTATGGGATAATTATGGAGGAAGGTACAGTTGCTTATGGTGGCAGATGCGGTCGTGTAGATCGCGCCGCCTCTCTTACGCGAGAAGTTGCTGTCGAAGGTCACATTGCTGATATTTACTGTGGCGCCCGACGTCGCGCAGATTCCGCCGCCATCCCCTCCATACTCTTTCTTTTTGCCCGTGTTCATTTCGTACGCATAGTTGCTCGAGATGCGTCCGCCGGTCATCTCGAGCACGGCCCCGTCACCGCCGTTGACGTAGATGGCGCCTCCATCCACCGTGTCTTCCGAGATCTCATTCTTCTCGATGCTGCCACCGGACATTCTGAAGGTACCGTGCACGTAGACACCGCCACCGTCGACGCTGGCCTTATTGCCCGTGATGACGCCGCTCTTGAGCAGGCATTCGCCATCCTCGCTGATGTTGATGCCGCCGCCCCGCTTGGCGTATCCTCCGGTGATCTTTCCGTCGCTTTTTTCACTCGAGTCTACGATAGTGAGCTTGCCGAATACCTCGATCACATGGCCGTCGCTGTCCGAGCTCGTCCGGTTCCTGTTGAGCTTATGGCCATTAAGATCGATCTCGATGATCTTGTTTTTCGGGATCTGGATACGATCCTGATCCTTGGATGCGGTACAGTCAGAGCCAAGACTGATCACGGTCCTCGTGTTGTCCGGCGCATTTTTGACCGCTGCCTGCAGGTCTGCCCAGGCGTTTACCGTCGCATCCGTCTTTCTGGCGTACAGCTCGCCGCCGGTGGACACGAGGGTCACGCCGCCGGTCGTGTCATCGAGCGAGAACATTTCGATGGACTTGTTGCCGCTTTTAGACAGTCCGGACGTCAGATAGCAGGGGTAATCGGTCCCTGTAACCCCGATCGCCGAGCCTTCTTCAAAGGCGCCGCTCACATTGATGACCCTTCCCTTTTCCAGATAGAGGTTGCTGTCTGCATTGTCCCGGACAATGACCTTTCCGCTCATGTCGAGGATCCCGTCACAGTAGATGCCGCTGCCCTTTTGTCCTGCAGTGTTATCCCTTATCGTGGCGCCCCTGATGGTCACCTTCGAGTTGGCGCCGGAGAAGGTTTCGCCAACATCAGCGTAGATGCCGCCGCCCTTTTCCGTCGCCTCGTTTCCGGTGATGGTAACGTTCTCGACCGTAAGGTCTCCCAATGCATGGTTATAGATACCGCCGCCGAAGTCCGCTTTTCCACCGGTGATGGTACCGTTCTTCACCATCAGTTTTCCAAAATTGGCGATGACGCCGCCGGATCCCGCTTTACCGCTGCCCTTTAAGGTCTTGCCGCCCAGATCGATGGTCACTTGCGTGCCCGATCCGATATATATTTGACCCTTCGCCACAAAATCCTCGGTCAGTGTATATGCGCCTTTGGGCAGGTTGTATCGCGTATTCGTTTCCTCCCAGTGTTCACTGAAGGGATCGCCGCCATCATCTGTCACGTTGATGACATAATCCACGCCGCCGATGGTGACCTTCAGCCATTCCTCGCCGGAGAAAGCCTTGTGGGAGCTTACGATCCATTCGTCCCCCTGGTCCCTGGCAGCGGAGAACAGTTCTTCATTGCTGACAGATACACGGTCCGCTTCCCCTTCCAACCCGACTTTCTTCAGAATCTCGGAAAGCTTAACTTTGCCGTCCCCCTGCAAGGTATAAGACAGATCATTGTAGGTAAACTCCACCGTATAGATCGAGAAACCGTCTGTCTCAGCCTGGATGGTTTCCGATTTCTCATCCAGGTCCACCTCCAGTTTTTCTGCCTTCAGGTCCGTCTTCTTACCTGCCTTGTTTTCTTCCTTTGTTTCAGAGATATGATAAATGCTGGCGTCGAGATTCCTGTCTGCCGCCTTGTCTGTCTTAAAGGAAACCTCTACACGCTTCCCCTCCGCAGGCTGCAGCTCATTTCCCTCCGGATCAAGTACCTTGATATCGTAACTGTAGGATTTGGCTACATTGGTCCCCTCAGGCCTCTCTGCCTCGATGGCCGCTTCCGCCTGTCTCTGCTCCTTCTCGGAGAGCTCACTGACACGAAGCTGTGCATCTTTTGGGAAGACCCCCTTTTCTGCTTTTAGGGCAACGGTAATATCACCGATTTTCCGGGAATCTTCAAAAGCCGGCATGGATACAGGATCTGCAGAAGTATCCTTTTTGTCTTCCGCAGCCTGGGTGGTCTCTTCACCGGAGGGCGCAGTAGTCCCGCCCTTATCCTCTGCGGCCTGGCTGCTCCCTTCCGGATCCCGGCTGCTCTCTCCACCGGCCGGCCCAGGAGTCTCCCCCTTATCCTCTGCGGCCCGGGTGTCTCCCTGCTCCGTTTCCGATCCCTTTTGCGTTGTCAGGGCAAAGACATCAAGAACACGTGTCCGGAAACTGACCGTCTCTTTTTTGTCAAAGCTGATCTTACCCGACACCTTCTCCACGGCAATATCCTTTACCGTGATCTCCCCGGCTCCTTCTGAGGGATCGATCCGGGCTCCGGCAGACTCCTTCCGGAACATGTGATGGACCAGGATGTCTTTCGGGCTTTGGGCCTTCAGGTAACGGGTAAGCTGATCTTGCTTGAGCTCAATACGGATGTCCACAGCTCCGGATCCCGGCTCATACTCCACCATTTGTTCTGCAGAAAGACCTGTGCCATCTTTCTGAGGCACCATAATGGCTATGTCATAGAGCAGAGTGTGCTTCAGGTCAACCGGCCCCTGGACTCTTTGGTCCAGTGCCTCCATATATGGGGCATACTCTTCCCGGTCTTTTGTTCCGGAGACCGGAGTTACAAGAAGCCTTGCATCGTCCGGAATTGTAGAAGGGTACTGCCCATCAGCTGTTACTCTGATCTGGCTGTCCTCATAATAACATTCAGCCTGATCCCGGTCATCCGGGCTGCTTACTCCCTTACTCCCTTCTGGTGTAAGCATTCCGGGAGTTTCTTGCGCTCCGTCATAAGCATGAACAGAAGCAAGCGGGCCCTGTATGGAATTATTTGTGAAGATCATCACAAACACAAGGCCAAACGCTATAATTCTTTTAACCCTATTCTTCATATTTTCATAACCCCCCCCTATCATTACTCTGACAAATTATTTTTTATATTGTAACATATACTACTCTTTGATGTCTATTTATTAAAACTTCCATAACAAAAACATAACAAAAAATGGGATGCGTACATGGACAATCTTTGACGTGAGAAGAAATGAGGGCCTCCTATGATTTGTTTTCATAGGAGACCCTTTGAGAATCGTTCGATATCAACTTTTACAGACTTTGTTTCACAGTCTCCTCATATCAGATCTATTCAGCCGTTTCATTCAGGAGCTCTTTGATCTTCTCCTTGATTTTTTCAATAATCTTATCCTTCTTGTCAAAGACATCATCGATGGTGATCTCCTGCCCTGTCCGGTCTTCGTAGATCTCCTTGAATGTTTTTCCCTGATCCTGGGGGTCAATGTCTACGTTTTTTGCGCTTTCCCGCCAGGAATTGTCTTCCGGCAGCTGTTGGTAGGCCAGGTTGTGCTGTTCCCATTCGAAAGCCATGTCCGATGGCGTCCGGTAAGATTCCATGTCCTTGCCGTGAATGGGATGCTCATCGGCCAAAGCCTGGCAGATGATTTTGATGTCATGGGAGTTGGTAATCTTGTATGAATTGTATATAGTCCATACATCGTCATAATATTCTGTGTAGAAGTCTTCATCCTGATAGGTAAAATAATAACTGTTCCCGTCATCTGACCGGAGCTTGATGTCATCCGGCGAAGACAGGCTTCCCGGGGCTAACATGTCTCCGGTGATCTGCTTAACCTTCTGTGTGCTTTCAGCGGAACAGCCTGTTATGCAAAATGATATGGTCAGAAAGGCTGTCAAAAATAATAGAATCCATTTTCTCATTTATAGTCTCCTCCATTCTAATCAGATGAACGATGCATGGTCGCAAGAGCTGCTTTGTTGAATCCTTTATCCTTTACGGACTCTCTCACAACCGATTTTTTCATATATGGGATGGTGTTATACTGCGGTTTCTCCATAACTGAAAAGATTCTATAAAAAGAAAGACCTTTTGTCAAAAGAATTCTTTTGACATATTTACCCGTATTTAACCTTTTTGATCATAAAAAACCGGACCAGTCACGAGACTGGTCCGGGTTCCTTCCTAATTAACATTCAGCTTTTTAAAAGAGACTGTCTATTCCTCTTCTGCAGGTTCTTCAGCTGCTTCCTCAACTGCTTCTTCCTCTGCGGGTGTTTCTTCTGCTGCTTCTTCAGCTTCCTCTTCCTCGTCCTTGATCACGATGACTTCTTCATCATCCTCATCCTCATCGAAGAAATCATCATCAAAGTCTTCGTCAAAATCATCATCGAAGTCGTCCAGATAATCAGGAGAAAGAATCTTGTAAACTACAGCGGCGATTCCTGCAATGGCTGCAATAGCGCCGAGGATAGCCAGAATCCACAGAACTTTCTTCGAATTATCGTCTTCCTTTTTTTCAAGAAGATTGCTTAATTTTGCTACACTGATTAATTCATCGATATTTTTCATGACACATCCTCCTAAAAATAATTTTAAAATATTATAACATGTTCTCTGCAAAATAACCACAAAAAATTCAATCAGTATTCCATTAACCGGGATTCCATTCCTTTATACTCTTTTCAGCCTGGCGAAGGAGGCAAACATTTTCTTTCGACCAACGCGGTCGAACTCTACTGTGACTTCGTAATCCTTTCCTCCGTGGACCATCTCAAGAACGGTTCCCTCGCCGAACTTGATATGACGGACCCGGTCGCCCACCGTATAATCCGGTGTGACGGATGTCACTTTAAAGTCGGACAAAGTGTAACCTTTCTTTTTTGGCGTACCTATGCCGAAATCAAACCCGCCTCCTTTATTATTTTCCTGCCAGGGGAATTCATTCACCTGGGATTTCCTGCTGCGGGAATCGTATCCGCCCCGTCCTGTGTGTTCCACCTTGATGTATTCTTCCGGAATCTCATCGATGAAACGGGACCGCATATTGTATTGGCTTCTGCCGTGGACCATCCTCCTCTCGGCGGCACTAAGAAAGATTCTCTGTCTTGCCCTGGTGATTCCCACATAGCAGAGCCTTCTTTCCTCCTCGATTTCCATGGGATCTTCGGAAACGATGGCTCCGTATCCCGGGAAGATTCCATCCTCCAGACCGCCGATGAAAACATTATCAAATTCCAGCCCTTTGGCATTGTGGAGGGTCATGAGGAGGACTTTGTTGTCATCATCCTCAATGTTGTCAATCCCTGCATTCAGGGTGTACATGTCTTTCTCGGCCAGAAAATCCGTCAGATTGGGATCCTCGCTGTTATCCTCATAATAAATGATATCATTGTAGAGTTCGTCAATGTCTTCCAGACGGCTCCTGGATTCATCGGTTCCCTCGGCCTCAAGTTCCTTGCGGTATCCTGTGGTTTCCAGAATGTAAGTCAGCAGATCACTAATGGAATGAGTGTCAGCATACTCCCGGAAATCATATATCATTTCTGCAAAATCCCGTATTTTCGAAGCGCCGCGTCCCATGCCGGGGATTTCCCGGGCGGAAAAGACCGCATCCATAAAGTTCATCTGATTGACCAGAGCATAGTCCATCAGACGGTTGATGGATGTTTGTCCGATCCCTCTCCTGGGTACGTTGATGATTCTGCGGGCTGCCAGATCATCCATACCGCTGTCAATGACCTTAAAATAGCTCATGAGGTCCTTGATCTCCTTGCGGTCATAGAAGCTGACTCCCCGGACAATGGCATAAGGGATGTTTCGCTGCTTGAGCTTCTCCTCAAAGACCCTGGACTGGGCATTGGTACGGTAGAGGATGGCCATATCCTGCCAGGGAACCTGTCGCATATTCAGGAAGTTGATCTGTTTGGCAACCCCTTCCGCCTCCTCATACTCTGTTTCATATTCTGTAAAATGTACCAGCTCACCTACCGGATTTTCAGTCCAGAGTTTTTTCTCCTTCCGGCCCCGGTTGTTGGCTATGACCCCGTTGGCCGCATTCAGGATATTCTGTGTAGACCGGTAATTCTGCTCTAAACGGATGACCTTAGCGTCCGGAAAAACCTTCTCAAAATTGAGAATATTATAGATATTTGCTCCCCGGAATTTGTAGATGGACTGGTCATCGTCACCGACTACGCAGAGGTTGCGGTATTTTTTGGCCAGCATGCTGACCAGCATAAACTGGACCGTATTGGTATCCTGATATTCATCCACCATAATATAGCGGAATCTCTCCTGATAATGATCCAGGATGTCCGGATTCTTTTCAAAAAGTTCTACGGTCTTGACCAGCAGATCATCAAAATCCAGAGCATTGTTTTCCCGAAGTCTTTTCTGATAGCTTTCATAAATATCAGCAATCCTGGTCTCTCGAAAGTCTGCTGCATGAGCCCTGCGGTAGGCATCAGGTGAGATATACTCATTCTTGGCGGAAGAGATTTCCGAAAGCATGGACCGCTCCGGAAACTGCTTGGTGTTGATATTCAATTGTTTCAATACATCCTTCATCAGAGACTTCTGGTCACTGGTGTCATATATGGTGAAATTGCGGTCATATCCAATTTGATCGATGTGACGCCGCAGTAATCTGCTGCACATGGCGTGAAAGGTGGAAACCCACACATCTCCGGCTCCGGATCCAAATCCCAAAAGGTCGTCCACCCTGTCTCTCATCTCCTGGGCCGCCTTGTTGGTAAATGTAATAGCAAGAATATTCCAGGGATTCACTCCCACTTCCTGAATCAGATAGGCAATCCGGTGGGTGATGGACCTGGTTTTGCCGGATCCGGCTCCGGCCAGCATTAAAAGGGGGCCTTCTGTACAGAAGACCGCCTCTTTTTGTTCCTTATTTAAACTGTCATAAATACTCACTGTATTTCCTTCGCTCTATTTCCTGAGATATTTTTCTATTTACTATACAAGCTTGGTTCCGCAGTTACCGCAGAAGTTAGCCCCGTTGGTCTTGGCTCCGCAATTGGGGCAGAAGTTTGGCACAACTTTTGCCGGCTGTCCCGGATCCTGATCTGCCGCCGGATTGGGCACAGCCTGCTGGGGCGTCTGGCCTGCCGGAACTCCGCCTGCCGGATTGGGTGCGGCCTGACCTGCCTGCTGGGGATTGACCATGCCCTGAGCTGCTCCCTGCATCTGCTGCATCATCTGCTGGCCCATCATCATGCCCATGGAAGCAGAAGCCATATCCACTGCCATATTGCCGCCGGATCCGCCCTTGGCCAGGGCATCAGCGAAAGCCATCTGAGTGTACTTGTTCATGTCACCCACCATGGACTGGCTGGCTGCCTTGTTGATCATTTCCTGAATCTCTTCCGGATAGGTTACAGACATAATCTGGAAACCGGTCATGGTCAGTCCGATCTTAACCAGTTCCATGTCAAGCTCGTCTTTAATCCCATTGGAAATCTCCACGGCATTAGCCTGGATATTGAACATATCCTTGCCTTCACGGACGATCCAGCGAAGCAGGAGCTGGTCAAGGACAGCCAGAACCCTCTCTCTTACTTCCCCTGTGGTGTATGTCTTTTTCACACCGGCTATTTTCTCAATCAGAAGCTGGTAATCTCCCACCTTGAAATTAAAAGTACCATTGGCCCGGATGGGCATGCCTCCCGGGAGAACCTGGCTGGGCAGGTTGATGGGCTGCTTGGTCCCCC
>CADBME010000324.1 GCA_902795715.1 uncultured Lachnospiraceae bacterium
AAAAACTTATGGAAGTAGATAATCTGGTTAACATGGATACCAGAACAGTTCTTTCCGGCATTCCACTTGTAACCCGGAGTTTGGATAAATCGGAAAAAGAAGAGATTGAACCGCTTTTCTCTGACAAAGCACTGTTTAACTCGATTTTTTATTCTGATCCTCAGGATAATATTCCATGGATCTATCAAAGATTGAACAATTACAAGATGTTCAGGGATGTGAAACTTGCAGCGGTACCTTTGAATCAACTTGTTGACTGGAAAGTTGACGAATACGGGATAACTTGCAAAAAGCAAGCGGATTTCATGGTTCGCTATTATGATATAGAGATATCAGGGCGTGAAGTTCAGCATTGGTCACAACCGCTCTTTAAGGCAATAGGTATGGCTACTTTCGGATTGCTTTCCAGAGTGATTGAAGGCAAAAGAGAATTTCTTGTAAGAATCAAACCGGAAATAGGTTCTTTTGATAAGGCTGAGATTGGTCCATCTGTACAGTGGGAGCCGTCTCACTACCTTTATAATGACAATTGCGTTGAAAAACTGTTCAGGAAAAAATACGAGAGCAGGCAGGGGCTAATGATCAATGTGATTCTTTCGGAAGAAGGCGGAAGGTTTTATCATGAGCAGAATAATAATGTTGTTCTCGAAATCAATGCAGAAGAATTAAAAGAAACACCCGCTGATTATATCTGGGTGAGTTATGCCACATTGAATTATCTTGTCCAGGTGAATAATTGCTTAAATATTCAGCTTAGAAACTTGTTGTCATTACTTAAGATATGAGGAGACACATATGAGAATTGGAATTATCTGCCCCTCCGAAATCGCGATCAGAAGATTCATGCCGGCATTACAAAAATGCGATCAATTGAAGTTTGCAGGGTTGGGCGTATTCTCTAAAGAAGAAAGATTTGGCGAGAAGCCTGTTTCGGACGAGGCGTTCCAGGCTGCCTTGGATATAGAAAAAGAAAAAGCGCAGGCGTTTATTGACCAATATGGCGGTAAGATTTTTGATAGTTACACTGCTGTTGCAACATCACCGGAAATTGATGCGATTTATATCCCGCTTCCTCCGGCACTTCACTATAGATGGGCTAAATTAGCGCTTGAAAATGGAAAGCACGTCTTAGTTGAGAAGCCTTCCACCATTTCAGCGAAGGATACACAAGAGTTGGCGGATATCGCAAAAGAGAAGGGGCTTGCGCTGCATGAAAACTATATGTTTGCTTTTCATGAACAGCTGGACGCTATAGAGCGGATAATTAATAACGGTGAAATTGGTGAAGTAAGGCTTTATAGGGTTTCATTCGGTTTTCCGCGCAGAGCGGCAAATGATTTTAGATACAATAAAGCTTTGGGCGGCGGCGCATTAATTGATGCCGGAGGCTATACGATTCGATATGCCACGAGACTCTTGGGCAGAACGGCCAGATTAGCGTATGCCAAAAGCAACTATCTTCCTGATGAGTTTGAAGTTGACATGTATGGATCTGCAGCATTAATCAATGATCAGGGAACTACAGTTCAAGTCGCTTTTGGTATGGATAATAACTATAAGTGTGAACTGGAAGCTTGGGGAAGCAAAGGGTGCTTAAGCACAGGCAGAGTTTTGACCGCACCGGCTGGTTTTATACCCACCGCAACAATTCGCAAAGGAAACACGAATGAAATAATAGAGCTTCCGGCTGACGATGCATTCTTGAAATCCATAAATCATTTTGTGATGTGTGTTCAGGATGAAGAGACTCGGAAAAGAAACTATGAAGTGATAACAACACAGGCGAAGTTGGTTGATGAATTCAAAACCATGGCAGGTTGGAAATGAACCGATTGATTGAGGTGCCATTCTTTGAAGAAAGCGATGGATGTTTAGGGGTCTTTGAACCTAAGATGGTTTCCGGGTTCGAGATCAACCGGGTTTTCTATATCTGCAATGTCCCGAAGGGTAAGGAACGTGCTAATCACGCTTGTATGAATGCATCGGTTTTTTTTATTGCTATAAACGGATCAGTCACATTATCGGTTGAAGCAGATGGTCACATAGATGAATACCGGCTACAAACCAGTAAGCTGGCTCTATATGTAGAACCTGCAGCATGGATAAAAGCATATGATTTTTCTTCCGATGCGGTATTAATGTGTCTGTCTGACAAATGCTATGACCAATGTGATTACGTTAGTGATTATTCAGAGTATAAAAGAAGGGCTCAGAAATGAAAATAGCTGTTTTAGGGGCAAATGGATATATTGCAAGAAATTTAGTTCAGGTCCTGGAACAAGAATATCGTGCTTTTGAAATCTCTTTGTATGGAATTGAAGATAAAAGCATTGATGGGAAAACAAACTATATACAAGTGGATATGACAGATATGGATTCTATCAAGGGTATTGACTTGTCGTGTGATATTGTTTTCATGTTGGTTGGAAGGACCGGAAGCGCCAATGGATTTGATCAATATGATTCATTCATAGATATCAATGAGAGAACTTTACTAAACCTTTTGAAAGAATACCGAATTCAGAATTCCAAGGCAAGAATTGTGTTTCCTTCTACCCGGCTTGTCTATAAAGGGAAAAAAGGGCCGCAGAAGGAAGATTCGGAAAAAGAATTTAAAACGATATATGCGATCAATAAATTTGCCTGTGAGCAGTACCTTGAGCAATTCCACCGAGTATATGATATTCAATATTCTGTTTTCCGAGTATGCATTCCTTATGGAACCTTGATACCGGAAGCTTCCTCATACGGTACGGCAGAGTTCATGCTTTCTAAAGCAACAAGGGGAGAAAATATCTCTTTATATGGAGATGGTTCTGTTAGAAGAACCCTCACCTATATGGGGGATTTGTGCAGGACACTAATCGAAGGGGCTTTATCACCAGATTGTGCGAATGATGTATTTAATATTGGTGGAGAAGATTACAGCTTAAAAGAGATGGCAGAATTAATAGCTCGAAAATATAGAGTGGGTGTAGATTATGTGCCGTGGCCTGATATTGCACTGAGAATTGAATCAGGGGATACAGTCTTTGACTCTGCAAAGCTTGAGGAAAAGATAGGGGTTTTTACTAAGACTCACTTTACAGATTGGGTTAAGTGTTAACTTCCATCAGATTTTCTGGGAACAGTGACAATGCCATTCAGCCAGCTGTTCGAATAGAAGTCGAACAGCCATCAGGCCAGGAAATGGGATGCCTGAAACAAGTATATTTAAATGCTGCTTCTATTT
>CADBME010000325.1 GCA_902795715.1 uncultured Lachnospiraceae bacterium
CAGGTTGTTATTTTTCTTCAGCTCACTGACCGTGGTATCCTGTTCCGTCTTGCCGACCCAGACCAGGTCCGGTGAGGAGAATTCTAAACTCTCCACCCTGGCCACAAACTGCCTGGTCTCCTCGCTGACCGGAAGACTGTTCAGATTGACCGCTGCGTCACCGTCGGAGCTGATTTCATTTTCAGGTCCTTTTTTTGTCTCATCGCTTCTTATCCCCAACACTTCAAAAAGGTGTTCTAGCGAGATAAATCCGCCGCCTGGGATGCTGAAATCATAGCTTTTCCCATCCACTTCCCAATGGAAGTCCACCGTATACTGCACCACGGCATAGATAGAGAAATTATCGGTTTCAAAAGACAGCTCGTCTTTCTTGGTCCGGATATCCATGAGGAGACCCTGTCCCTCATCATCGACATGGACAGCAGCGATCTCCTGATCATCATTTTTCCCAGCCTGGTCCACCAGATTCGATGTCATGCCAACTCGGACCGGCTTGAGGGGTTCAATTTCATTTCCTTCCTTATCGGTAAATGTGATATCCACCGCCTGGATTTCCTTGATGGTTTTTTCAGACGGGCTCTTCTCTGAACCCTTCTCAGATCCGGATTCTTCCAGAGTCTTTGTAACCGCATCAATCATTTTCTGACTTGCAACCTTGCGCACTCGCATGATCGTACCTTCCGGCAAAGCCCCTTCCGGAGCCTCGACACGGATCACAAGATCACCATTTTGCGCCTGCAAAGTCTGCACCGGGTAAAGCTCCGGCTGAGCTTCTGTCAAGGTATCCTCAGACTCTTCCCCAAAAGCTCCATCTTTTGTAGAGTCTTCAGAAGAATCCTGACCTGTTTCTTTCTGAGATGCCAGTCCGATCACAGGCAGAATATTTTTTTTATTCAAAGGAATATCATGCAGGCGAATACAGCTTCTTGTATCCTCCTGGTCTGAAAGCGCAAAAAGCCCCCTGATACCCGCAAAGTTTAAGCCCAGAATACTGCTGTAGGATGCAAAATATTTTGTCGGTCGTATATTTGTTGCTTTACCCTTTGCCCTGGCTTTGGCTTGCTCGTTCGTCTTTTCTGTGCTGTTTGTCTTTGCCTTATTGTTTGTCTTTGCCCTGCTGTTAATCTTGGCCTTGCTGTTTGTCGTTGTTGTTTTGTTTGTGTTTGTGGCCTTGTTTGCCTTTGTGGCTTTGTTTGTGTTTGAATTGTTGGCCAATCCCTTTTTATCGGTGAATCCGTTTTCTTTATTGGAATTGGCGGAGTCTGTCCGGTTTCCTTCCGAATCCGTATCTATAAATTCCGGAATGACCAGCCGGGCTTTAATCCCGCCTTTCCTCTTGAGGAAGACCAGGCCATAGTCTGATTTCTTCCGGTCATTATGGAGACTGATAAGTGTGATATCTACCGGTCCGGCAGGCCGAAACTCCTTTCCCTTATAAGTGAGTTTGAATCGATAAAAAGCATCAGCCTCAAGATTTTTATCCTCTTTTTCCAGTGCCCTGGCATATGCTTTGTATTCGGGAGATCCTTTCCGAATCATGTCCACACTAAGTCTGGTTCCCACCGGAACATGGTCATCCCTGTCAATCGCCATGCTGACTTCATAACCGGCTGTCCTGCAGATCAAAGGCTCAGTCATATATTCCGGGGCATCTTGATTTCCAGTCTCTTCATCCGGGGCTGCTTCATCTGCAGAACCTTCATCTGCAGCGTCTTTATCCGCATCACCTTTATCTGCATCGCCTTTATCCGGAACGTCTTCCTTTTTACTCTCATCAATGTCGTCAACTGAATCATCGGTCCCGGTCACTTCCTGATCCGATGAATCATCATCCTTCTCAGGCACAGAATCACTGTTGGCGTCCACTTGCCCGGAAGTCATCTCTTCCTCATCATGGCTGGAGTCAGAAGCCAGGTAAATACCTGGCATATTCTCTGCCTCATCCTTCTCCATGGTAATGGCCGGAAGGATTAATCCATAAGTCGTTAAAAAGACAATGACAACCGCCAGAGTCATCACCAGAGGCTTCAAATTCAGGCCCTTCTCTTTAATCTTTTTATACAATCCCATGACCTTCACCTCTTTTCGTGTAAGATCAGCTCAAAAATAAGAATGAACTATTTCCAACTCTTTTCTCAAAATATAGCTTTCCAGGTATGATAAAGATTTATAATAGTTTTCACATGAAAATAATAACAATGGAAAATCATAGATATTTTAGCAAAAAAATCTTTCTTTTTCCACATAAAGTAAGAAAAATTCCAGTCTTTTTCTTTAAATATCATGGAATTTTTCTGTAAACAAGTCAAATTATTTCACATATTTTACATAATTGACCATGTAAATAGGGAGAAAAGCTAA